>NZ_JBRCAD010000043.1:0-7792 GCF_053493415.1 Trichothermofontia sp.
GATAAAACCCATGCGGCTACCCCCGCCGTCCCCGCCCTCCCCACACCCGGTCATGCCCATCGCCCTGATCGGAACCCCGCCTCGGCTCACACCCATGCCCAATCGGTGCGCCATCTGCCGGAGATTGCGGCAATGATCCAGCAAGCCGCCTTACCGCCCCGGGTTGAGGCCTGGAGTCTAGCGGTGTTTCGGCAACTGGCGATCGCGGAAGGGGCCGTGCATGGCATTCCCCCGGAACAGGTTCACTTCCACGAAGTGGGGGCGACGGATGCGATCGTCGATATTGTCGGCACCTGCCTGGGGCTGGACTGGTTAGGGATTGACAGTGATGCCGAGGGTTGGCCATTGCTCTACTGTTCAGCCCTACCAACTGGTGGAGGGACTGTATGGGCGGCGCATGGTCGGTTGCCAGTCCCAGTCCCGGCTGTCCTGAAACTATGGGAGATGCGACAGGTGCCGATCTACAGCAATGGCATTGAACGGGAATTGGTCACCCCCACCGGAGCGGCGATCGTCACCACCCTTGCCCGTCAGTTTGGCCCGCCCCCGGCCATGATCCTGGAGAAGGTGGGATTAGGCGCAGGCACAATGACGCTGCCCATGCCTAACCTATTGCGGCTCTGGGTAGGCCGAAGCAAGACGGTTCACCCTGGCCCCTTCCCCCTTCCCCCTTTGGCAGCAGAGCAGGGATCGGGGTCCCAGGGAGGAGAAGCCCACGCTCATGAGGCACACCAGGATACCGGGGAACAACGACACGGCGGCGATCGGCCACCGGCAACCTCGCCACCGGCAGCCCCATCACTCGCCCCTGCTTTTAGATCAGTCCCCCCGCTGACGGCCCACGCGTTACCGCCCCACTCGCGAACGGAGACGATCGCGGTCCTAGAGACCCAGATTGACGACCTCAGCCCCCAGGCGATCGCCTATGTGGGGGAACGGCTGTCTGCGATCGGGGCATTGGAGGTGTTTACCCAGGCCATTGGGATGAAGAAGAATCGACCGGGGATACTGCTAACGGTGATTTGTTATCCTGATCGGCGGCTGGACTGCGAAGAATTGTTATTCCGGGAAACGACAACCCTGGGAATCCGCCACACCATACAACAGCGATCGGCCCTAGGGCGCGAGGTGCAAACGGTGCAGACGGTCTATGGCCCGGTGCGCCTGAAGTTGGCCTGGTTTAACCCGCAAACCGTAAACCCGGCCCCGCAATTAGTCAATGTGCAGCCGGAGTATGAGGACTGCGCCCAATTAGCCCGCCAACACCAGGTCCCCTGGCGCGAAGTGCAACGGCTAGCCCTAGCCGCTTGGCACCAACACCCAGAGATGGACGTTAGCCTCAGTCCAACAACCCCAGAGGAGGCGTAATTTCAATCCGTTGCTGCGCTAGATCCACAATGGGCACGATCGCCTTAACAAAGGGAATCAGAATCGGTGCCGACTTGGGCGCGGAATCACTGGCCGTGGCGAGATCGACCTCCAGCAAATCATTCCCGGCACTGAAGACATTGGTGACCGTGCCAATCCGGACCTGGGTTACCTGATCAAACACCGAGAGGCCGATGAGATCCTGCACATGGAATTCGTCCTCCGCCAGCGGTAAGCGATCGCTCGCCGGCACCAACAATGTATATCCCCGCAGCTGCTCAGCCTGGTCACGATTATCGATCCCGGCCAGCTTGAGCACGTACAACCCCTTACCAGGAATGACCCGTCCCGCTAGGAGCGCGATCGGGGTGGGGGTTTGTTGCTGGGGTGCCAAGAGCCAACGCTGACCGGGTTCTAAAAAACGTTCTGGGAAATCCGACTCTGGATAAACCCGAACTTCACCGCCTAACCCTTGGGCCGCAACAATACGACCGATCGTGAGAAATGTTTCCAGCGGTGGTGTGGTCATGGGCCTAGTCCCCAATACAGCAATCCTTAGTATCGCTTAAACAAGCTGAGTCGTGCGCGGGGGGTATGGTCAATAGCCAGCCTCAAACCGCTCCCCTGACAGGCACCGTGGGCTAGGCATCTCGCCTGCCCATATTACGTTAGCCCCATCAATCACTAGACTGGCCCACCAATGGGGCTGAGATCCAGGGGCGATCGCACGGAAGTTGTGGGGTCGGCATCCTGCCTGCCACCGAGACAAGCAAGATGGCGCTCCCACGTTCAATTTGTGAGTTTGTGATCGACTGAGGCTGATCTGGTTACCATTTTGGTAACTTCACGATCGCCCCTGGCTACCCATGCCATCCTAAAGGCGTATTCGCACCTTAACCAACCGCTGTTTACCGCGACCCCAGGTTAACGAGCTAAGCCACTATTTTTTCTCTCCCAAGCGGGGGATTGCAAGGGGAAAATACAGGAAATACCATGAAAATCAATCGCTGCTTACTGTCCAGTTTCGCGTTGCTGTTATTAGGTGGCATTGGTGTTAGCGTCCACCTGTCGCCCAGCGCCTCCCACGCCCTACGTGTGATCCAGCCCACCGAGTCGGAGAATAATACCATGTCCACCCAAACAACAGCCCCCGATCGCCCAACAGGTGGCCTTTGGATGCAGACAAAAGACGGAGAATCCCAGGTATTTCCCCTCAAGCACACCCAGGTTAATGCGACGATTAGCGGCAATCTCTCGCGGGTGGAGGTTACCCAACGGTTTGAAAACCCCTTTAACGACCCCCTGGAAGCGGTCTATGTGTTTCCCTTGCCCGATGAGGCAGCAGTGGATGACATGGAAATTAAAATTGGCGATCGTATCATCAAGGGCGACATAAAAAAACGGGAAGAAGCCCAACAAATTTACGAACAAGCCAAGCGGGAAGGACGCACGGCTGGTTTGCTAGAGCAGGAGCGGGATAATATTTTCACCCAATCCCTGGCCAATATTCGCCCGGGGGAACAAATCGAAGTCACGATTCGCTACACGGACTCGCTGAAATTTGAAGGGGGCGATTACGAATTTGTCTTCCCAATGGTTGTCGGTCCTCGTTATATTCCCGGTACGCCGACGGGACCAGCGGGAGATACCGACCAAGTTCCCGATGCCTCGCGGATTACCCCCCCCGTCCTAAAACCGGGGATGCGATCGGGCCATGATATTGCGGTGACTGTGGCGATCGAGGCCGGGGTCCCGATCCAGTCGATCCAATCCACCTCCCACCAAATCCAGGTCCAGGAAGAAGGCCGGACCGTGCGGGTACAACTGGCTAATGAGGATACGATTCCGAATAAGGACCTGATTTTGCGCTATCAGGTCGCGGGTCGCGAAACCCAAACCACGGTCCTGACCCAAGCCGACGATCGGGGTGGGCACTTTGCGGTTTATCTCATCCCCGCCCTCACCTATCGCAGTAACGAAATCGTGCCGAAGGATGTGGTGTTTCTGATGGATACCTCCGGGTCCCAGTCGGGTGATCCGCTGCTGAAATCCCAGGAACTGATGCGGCGCTTTATCAATGGCCTCAACCCCAACGATACGTTTACGATCATTGACTTTGCCAATACGGCTACCCAGCTATCAACCCAACCCCTGGCCAATACGGCCCAGAACCGGGCTAAGGCGATCGCCTATATTGACCAACTCCAGGCCAATGGCGGTACAGAACTGATGAATGGCATCAACGCCGTGTTGAACTTCCCGCCCGCCCCGGCAGGGCGGTTGCGTAGTGTGGTCTTGCTCACCGATGGGTATATTGGCAACGATACGGAGGTGATTGCCGCTGTGCAGCAACGCCTACCAGTGGGGGTACGGCTCTACAGCTTTGGCGTGGGCAGTTCCGTGAATCGCTTTTTGCTCGATCGCCTCGCGGAAGTGGGACGCGGCACGATGCAGGTGATTCGCCACGATGAGGCCAGCGGTCCCGTCGCTGAAAAATTCTTCCGGCAGATCAATAATCCTGTCTTGACCAATATTCAAGTCGAGTGGCTGGGGGAAGGCGGCAAACCCACCCTTTATCCCCTCGCTGCACCGGATTTATTTGCCAACCAACCCCTCGTCATCTTTGGCCGCAAGGACGATCGCCGGAGTGGCCGCCTGCGGATTCACGGCGTTGCTGCGGGCGGGGAACGCTATGAACAGGTGCTCAATGTAGACTTTGAGTCCCGTGGTGAGTGGGGGAATCCCGCGATCGCCCAACTGTGGGGCCGTGCCCGAATCAAAGAATTGATGAACCAAATGTATGGCCTGGAAACCACATCGGGCGTGCAAGCTGTGACGGATACCGCCTTGGCCTATCGCCTGCTGTCCCAATACACGGCGTTTGTCGCCGTCAGTGAAGAGGTCCGGGTTGACCCCGATGGCACCCGCCGCACGATACAAGTCCCGGTCGCGTTGCCGGAAGGCGTGAGCTATGAGGGCATTTTCGGACCCGCAGAGGCCACCCTCAATCGGGCCATGCCCCAGGCCGCCTATGCGCCCCTGCCGAGTATGAGTCGTCGAGGCGCCGGTAGTGGGGTGCGATCGCAGCAGTCGTTCAACATGCCGCCTACCTCAATGCCTGCTGTTCCCCCTCCCTCGGCCCCGCTCTGGGAGGCTGACGAAACCACGGTGGGAAGCACCGCTAAGGCCAAATCTGCGATTACGGTGCTCCAGGCGGATGGGTTGGATGCGGCGGCGATCGCGGATCTCAACCGGCACCTGCAAACCCTGACGGTTCCGGCCAACCTGACGGGCAACCTGACCCTGGAACTGGTGATCCGCAATGGTCGCATCAGCCAAGTTCACCTGGATGATCAGCAGTCCACCTTACAAGATGCGGGGTTCTTCCGGACCCTTCGGACTCACCTACATCGCTGGCAGGTGCCAGGAGCCGTGTCGGGCACGGTGCGGGTTGTGGTGCAGGTGCAATAGCCACCCAGCAGACATGGGGTCGGCATGACGTTCCCCCGCCGGGAGTTTACTGCCGCCCCTGTCCCCCTAGAAACCTTATCGACATCCCTCAACCCTAGCGCGAAAGGCGTTCCCGACGGAACGTGCTCCCCCGGCCATTAAGTTCACCTGATAGGGCTGATCGTTGGGGCGGGGGACTGCTTCGATAATGACGGGTTCGTTATAGGTAAGCTTCGCCCGACCGTTTTTATAAACGCGATCGGAGGAATCACCACTGTACTTGAGGTGAACTTCCAGGCCGCCTGTCCCAAAAACTGGGGCCGTTTAAACAAAGTTCATAACTCGCCTGAGCTGTCCGGGGGATCTAAATCAGCAGAACAGGAGTGCATCCCCCTATTGGGTAGCCATATTCAAGTTGAATAAAAAAGGCACACTACTTTTCGCATCCCCATTGAGGACCAGAACCTTGGGCATTTGGGCACCCCCTTGCTTCCAGGCTTCGATCGCTTCCTTTTGCAACACTAACTCACCGCCCTGGGCCTTCAGGGTTTCCGCCAATAGACGCTGAGCTTCCGCCTTCCCCTTCGCCCGATTGACCTCTGCTAGGGCTTCCTGTTCCGCCTGTTGAGCCACATAAACGGCCCGTTGGGCCTGTTGTTCAGCAATTTGTTTCTCCTCAACGGCTCGCGTAAAGTCTTTGGAGAAATTTAGGTCAACAACACTCGTATCCAGCACGATCACCGCATATTTTTCCAAGCGTTCACTCAGGGCATCGTCAAAATCCTGTTTCAGTTGTGTGCGTTGAGTAATGGCTTCTTCGGCAGTCCGTTTAGCAGCAGCAATTTTGAAGGACTCCTGGGTTTGGGGCGCAATAATCTTGGAAACTAGATTTTGCAAGGTTCCCTGGGTGCGGCGAATTTGGACAACCTGGGTGGGATCAAGCCGGAAATTGATGGCAAAGCTGGCGGTCAAGTCCTGAAGATCCCGTGTAGCGCTCTGGGCTGGTACTTCAAATTTTTGAACGGTCACGTCGTACACATCAACGGCGGCAATGAGGGGAGGCTTAAAATGAATGCCTTCGAGTAACGCCCCATCGCGGGCTTTGCCTAAAATACTCAAAACACCCGCTTCCCCAGGGTGAATGATGACAAAGGAATTAAGACCCAGAATAAGCAGACAGGTGGCAGCTAGGACCGCCAAAATGGTGGCGAGGTTGTCTAGAGGTTGCTGGTTGCGGCTCATGGTTAAGAATGGGTGCTAAACGCCTGGCTCCTGGCTCCCAAGCTGAAAACGTACACTGATTGCTTGCAGACACCGATCGTTTTCAGGCACCGATTGCAGGCACCGATTGCAATAATGCAACTAGTTCTATTTTCTTCAACTTAGAGTAGCCTGCTAGCCCATACTCTTTCGCTAGCTTCTTGAGTTCTGTGGTCGATAGGTCTTGCAATGTTTGGCGTTCTGGTTTTGCTCCTTCTGCCAAGGGAGATAGGAAAAATACCTGTTTCAAAGCATCAAGCTTCTTACCCTTTGTGATGCCACACTTTAATGTAGATATGGGTGAAAGATCTGTCCAACAAGTTTTATCTATTTCCTCAAGCCGATTGGTTACTTTCGCCAGATCAATCCCCTTCAAAGGGCTGCCCGGTTGTCCCATCACATAGCGTAATGCCGCCTCAATTATTTCGCGTGAGGCTGATCTTAAATTAACCTTAGGTACGATTTCCTGGCTCAGTATCTTTGCCTGCTGAATATTCCCTTCATGGGGATCGATCACAATGCACCATACCTTATCGAGATCCGCTACATTAGCCGCAGCATAGACAAAATGGTTGCTCACTACCTGGTATTGATAATCGCCCATTTCCTGAACAACGATCGGCACCCAGTTGCGCTGTTCTGGCGTATGTTGCAGGCTCGCCGCCGCCGCCGCCAGCATAAAAGCAGGGGTAGATAATTCTTCCCCAGGTTCAATATCCGCTAAGGGCAGTAGCATCAGCTTACCGATATCGTCAAACCTACCCATACAGAAAATACTCCTTGGCTAAACTGAGGTACTGTTCGCGGGCACTTTTGTTCGTAAACGCTGCGGGTAAGTTTTGGAAAGCCGCACCCGCAACTGAAGCATAACCAGGGATGGAAAAAATGGTGCGGTCCAATCCCCCTTTTACAGCTTTGGGATAAAAGTAAGGTAGTAGATTAAATTCAAACTCTTTCTTGGTATGGCTAATAATTCTGTCAATTTCCTTGTGGGCAACAGATGCTTGAGCATCAGTGATCGTTTCACCGTTGAAAAAAATCGGCAAGGCGATCGGGCCACCATCGTCTCGGTTTTGACGCGTTTCAGGGATATAGGATCGAATCACTTTGGACGCGTTGTGCAGCGAAGCCATCCCATTATGTTTGGCTGGAATTAATACCACGTCAGCAGCATAGATACCGCTCTGGGAGAAAAACATCCATTGGGTAGGGCAGTCGATCAAAATATAGTCATAGTCATAAATAAAGGCTGAGAGCAAATCCCGTAACCGTCGGCTGCCACCTTGAATTTTATTCACATTTTGATCATCATTGAAGGCATCCATGCCGTTATCCGCAGGCAAAACATCCATCAAATGAATTTTTTTGCCATTCTTTTCTACATCAAACGGGACAACTGCCTCCCGCACATCCAAGTTTCGATTTTTTAAACAGTCAGAGAGCGTAGCCACTTGGCAATTAAGGCGGAATGATCTTGTCAAATCCTGTTGAGAATCAAAATCTACGACGAGTACCTTTTTCCCTTTGCTCCTTAAGATGGCTGCCAGATTTGAGGTTGTTGTTGTCTTGCCCACACCCAGAAGTGTTGAATCCAGATATAAAACTTTACACTTGAGGGTGCGAGAGTCATACAAGCGTTTCTGGAAGCAAATCGTAGCTCCAATGGACGAGCGAACAGCGACGGCTGAGTTCTAGTTGCAAATAGCGAAACTTG
>NZ_JBRCAD010000044.1:0-5581 GCF_053493415.1 Trichothermofontia sp.
CCGCCACCCTGCCCCCCACCGGATCGTTACCCCGCGTTCCCAGTGGCCGGGTGATCGTGGTCATTGATCCGGGGCATGGAGGACCTGATCCAGGGGCGGTTGGGATTGGCAATATCTATGAGAAAAACATTGTGCTGGATATCTCCCGTCAGGTGGCTGCGATTCTGCAACAGCAGGGAGTGCAGGTGGTGATGACGCGATCGGACGATCGCGATCTCGATTTAGAACCACGGGTACAAATTGCCGAACGGGCTAATGCGACGGCGTTTGTGAGCATCCACGCCAATGCAATTAGTATGAGCCGCCCGGAGGTGAATGGGGTGGAGACCTATTACTATGTTTCGGGCTTGCCGTTGGCCCAGGCCATCCATAGCAGCATTTTGCAAAGTGGGTTGGGGATGCGCGATCGCGGGGTACGACAGGCGCGGTTTTACGTCATCCGGCGCACGTCGATGCCTGCCGTGTTAGTGGAAACGGGGTTTGTGACGGGGGCTGAAGATGCCCCTCGGCTGGCCGATCCCAATTTCCGCAGTCGGATGGCGGTGGCGATCGCCCGTGGGATTCTTAATTATTTTCAAGGGCGTTAGGAGAGGGAAGAGAAAAGAGAAAAGAGAAAAGAGAAAAGAGAAAAGAGGTGACTGGGTACTCCCTCACCATCCCTGGGGGGAATAAGCGGTCAAGGAAGCAGGAACAGTGGCTGATCTGACCGGGTGCGAAGCCGGCGGTAGGGCCAAAAATTTGTGGGGAGAGACCCGCCGTACTTGGGGAAAGGCCGTTTGCGGTGATTGTCGCGGGTGGGCTTTATTTTTTTTTAGGCGCTTATAGGCGGAACCCAGCCAATCACTCAGGCTATGGCTCATTGCGCCGATCTCCAAACCGATGAAAAGCGCGATCGCCTCTAGGGGGTGTTGTTGCAGCGTCGTCAGATAGGTGTGGGTAATCCCTGATAACTGTTGCTGAAGTAGGGCTTGCCAGTATTGGGTGCCGACAAAGTATTGATAGGCGATCGCCCAAAGGGTGAGGCCCACTAACCCAATCAGGGCAATGCAGCCCATGAGATAGGCTAACCGCAGGAGGGTACCGATCAGGAAACCGTGGGTCCAAATGGCCCGGTGGCGGAGACTTTTTTGGTACGGCAACCAAAGCCAGCGCAACCAGCCCCAGCGTTTATATTGGCGCGATCGTGTGTCCAGATCGGGACCAAACATGAGGCCACTGAAGAGGAATCCCCCGGCGACGAGGAGGGTCAAGTTACCATTACGGGTAGCCCCCAGGGTGAAGCCGACGATAAGCGGCAAACTCCAGAGGGTAATGCGATCGTGGGTTTGACCTAGGGGCATAGGGGCACTCGGCAATTTGCTGTCGCTATGATAACGCCAACTTTTCGGATTGCGGTATGCTTCGGGTGCTAAGGTTTGCTACAATGACCTAGCGCAAGCAACATTACGCACAAGGGCGATTAGCTCAGCGGTAGAGCGCCTGCCTTACAAGCAGGATGCCACTGGTTCAAATCCAGTATCGCCCATCTCCTAAAACCCTTATCGAGCCGTTTTTAGCGGTGTAGTTGTACTGATCGTTGGTCGCACAGTCGTAATGCCCGCACGATGAGTAAATACAGATGTTGGTAGACCTCCGCCTCTGGGTTAGGGAAGTGGGTAAGTTCCATGTCGGTGACGGGGTATATCTGTTCCTTAAGGGTCACCAGGGGTAAGTTCAAGGTCTGGGGTAGAAATCGGGCTAAATTACGCCAACTTTGCCGAATAGCCTGCGATGCGTCGGGATGTAGTGTGAGCTGTCGAATTTTGGCCACATCTGCCGTACTCCACCCGCCTGCCCAAGCCGAATGGTGCCGCCCGATCGCGAGTAGGACGACATCCATTAACCCATCTACCTGATCGGGAGTCGCTTGAAAGTGTGTTTCTAGTAACGGGGCTAGGGATTGGTCCAACAATTCCCAGGCTAAAAACGCACCTTCTACCGCATGGTTAGGACGCCGATGGGTTTTCTCGAAGGCTTTCAGTGCTCGCTTTTGTTCAGGCTCGTCCGGGTTGTAGTCTGTGTGGGCTAAAAGGTGTTGTTTCGGATCACGGCCCCCAAATTGGGCATGGGCGATCGCCTGCCATCCGCGCATCACCCGTTGCCATGACCCCTGCAATTTACCTAGGTCATGCATCAAGACTGCCAAAAAGACCAAGACTTCAAATAAAGCTTCCGCTTCTTCAGAACTGGCGTCGGGGAAAATTTGCTGCTGAATGAGTTGTCTCCCGATCGGTAGTAGCTCCGATCGGACACTCCCATAGGCATCCCATTGTTTAGGGTTATCGATATTCGGCTGCAAAGGGAAGGCTTCGCGCCAACACCTCCACATCAATACCAAATGTCCCACATAAGTATCCATGCGATAAGCATATTCACTCCGACGAGTGGTTACTGTCCTCAGTGGCGATCGAAACGCACCGGAACTATCGACGTTGAGTATTAACCCTACTTGGGCATCATAATGTGCATAACGAGGATTTACCAAAATGCGAAAGCTGGCCTTAAGCTGGGTGATCGAAGTAATGGGCACACATACGGGCTGACTATAGGTTTCTGCTTTGATCCTGGGTACTTTAATCTCCTTGAAAATATAATTAATGCCACGTTCAATTTCGGTCAGCCGCTGAAAAATGGCACACAACATTGATAGGGGCACTGAAAATGCGGTTAGTTTGTGGGGATCAATCTCAACCTCAGCATCGCCATCAAAAACGGCTGAACCCGAATCGGCGATATAAATACTACGACTGTCGATTGCGCGAATTAAATGTTGTCGTGCTTCAGTTTGACCGTGGAAAAAGGCAGTCAGAAAGTTTTTCCGGAACTCAGCTTGATCATTTTGTCGTCGCTGCCAATGCTGGGCATCCTCAAGGGTATGCACCCGATTGATCCATTCGCTCTCAATCCCATAGTCCACGGGCTGTTCGGTTAATCCCGCCTGGGTGTGTGCTTGCAAAACTGCCCAAGTTGATTCACACAAATCTCGCGAATAGGGCGGAAAACTACGGGGTTCTGACGCTCCCTCCGTTGAGGCTACCCCTACCTCGGTCTCATACTCAAATTCATCATATACTGCGACAATCCGCCCCACTGCGAGCGAACGATACACATATACTTCCCCAGTTTCCATCGCAAACCGCGCACATCGTCCGGCCCGCTGCAATAGTGCATTCATTGGGCATAACTGGGTATGTAAGACTTCGCTGGTGATATTCAGCCCGGCCTCGACCACCTGGGTGGCAATCAATACATGGCATTGACCCGTTCGGGACCAGCCCTGGCCAAATTCTGCTTGTAAATACTGTTCTTTTTGAGCGCGATCGTCCGGTAAAAACCGTGAATGTAACAATGTTAGATGGAGTTGATTCTTTTGATCGAGTTCGCGCATCTCATGATAAAGTCCTTGGGCCTGCATAACCGTATTACAGATGATCAGGACCCGTTGGCGATCGCGGGCAATAATATCATCCCAAATCGTGGCGGCTGACAAGGGGCAAAGCATGGCTCGAAACGTCCGCCTGCGTCCCTGTTGCAATCTAGCTAATTCGGTTACGGATACCTTAATAAACTGATCCCAATGGCCATCAATATTAGCTGCTAAATCGTCTGTTAAGGTTGCCGTCATTAACAGGAAACGGGCGATTCCCTTCACTCGTCGTAGGAGTTCTAGCAGGGTTGTAAAGGCTCGCTCAGGATCTAATAAATGTAACTCATCAAAGACTAAATAGGCTGCAAAAATTGCACCTGCATTCACATTGGCTGACCCTCGCCCCAATGAGTAGGGAACCTGTAAAAAGCTACTTAAGAGTTGATCGATCGTGCAAAAGACAATATCCCCTTCAAAACGCGGATCTTCCGGATTTTCGCCCGTCTGCAAGGTCACGACTAAACGCCGTGGCTCTGGGAAGTGAATCTGCCATCGTTCTATTAACGGCCTTGCCCGTTGCCGCAAACTATTGGCCAGGGTTCGTAGTGGTACGACATAAATGAGTTTGCGGGGAAATGCAACTCCCATTGCTTGCGCCAGGAGGAAGGGGGCGATCGCAGCCTCGGTTTTCCCAGAACCCGTGGGTGCGCGCAGTAAGACATCCTGCCCCTGGAGCAGTGCTGCGATCGTTTGTTGCTGAAACGGTTGTGGCCGGAAGGTTGTTAATTGTTCAAAATAGGTTTCCAGGGTGGTCATGCTCAGATGAATTTATCGAATTCTTTTGAAAAGTATTGCATCTTGGTCAAAAGTGGCTGAGCGGGTCGTAAAGAATGTAAACTTTATGAAACTAAAAAGGAACTTGAAAGAGCCTACGGCTACGACTATCTTCTTGAATTTGCAAAACTAGACCCTGAGGATGATTTTCAATCCACCGCCGATCGGAAAACGTCACTGTCATCCATAGTGTTCTACCTGGATCAATAATCATTCCTCGCGCATTGGGATTAGGTGATCTAGGTGTACGATCGACGTTTACACGAGCAGTCACACGATCGCCGTTGGCATCAAAGACTCTAGCGTTGACTGGCATCGAGAGGAAGGTGCGATCAGCATTGTTCTGAATATAAAACTGGGCAATATAGGTTCCACTTGTATTGAGTAGGGCACAGTAGAAAGCGATTGTAACACCATTGACCGTTTGGCTACCACGGAGATTTCTGTAGATCCCCCAAGGGATATTTGTTGGGCATGTTATTAATTGGTCCCGACGTTCTTGGTCCCGACGTTCTTCTGGTGGAGGAATCTTATCTAAAAATGAATTAACGGGAATGCCAATCTTATAAGCCCTCCGATTTGGACCTGCTGGATCTGGTGGTAGATTCTCACTTTGCCCATGAATAGCAATAATTTTACCGGCACTATCCAGAACTGGGCCACCACTGAACCCAGCACTAGTTTCGTTGGTATATAGGATCGAGTATCCCCCCTCTAAGGGGCTTGGTTGCCGACCAGCGACCTGACCAACCGTCAAGACGTAGAAGGCCGGTACGCCGGGACTCGGCTCAGGGTAGCCAGCCACATAAACACTCGATGTTGAGCTAACCTGGTCCGGGTTACCAAATTCAGAACGGGCATCAGAACGGGCAGTTGTATAGGACCTGTTACTCTCAAACTCCAGGATCGCAACGTCAAGCCCTGCAATTTGTTGAACGGATTGCTGATTAAAGGGATGTCGTTGGCCATCAGGCGTTTGGATCGTGTGGCACCAGTCATCACCATATTGAACCACGTGCCATGCAGTTAGCACGCGATAAGTGTTGCCCTGACGATCGTAAATAATACCTGATCCCGGTGAGGGGCAATCAATCAAAACAGTAAAGCTTTTGGCTTTTGCTTCAATAACTCCGGGTGCTGGTCGTCTGCGAGGAAAAATGGCTAAGGCTTGCGGCTCGTTAATCACGATCGGAGAAGCAATAAACCAGAAGTGTTGAATCCAGATATAAAACTTTACACTTGAGGGTGCGAGAGTCATACAAGCGTTTCTGGAAGCAAATCGTAGCTCCAATGGACGAGCGAACAGCGACGGCTGAGTTCTAGTTGCAAATAGCGAAACTT
>NZ_JBRCAD010000045.1:0-7674 GCF_053493415.1 Trichothermofontia sp.
AAGTTTCGCTATTTGCAACTAGAACTCAGCCGTCGCTGTTCGCTCGTCCATTGGAGCTACGATTTGCTTCCAGAAACGCTTGTATGACTCTCGCACCCTCAAGTGTAAAGTTTTATATCTGGATTCAACACTTCTGGTTAATCCCTTTAAGACAAAGCTCTCAAAGGTTTTATAAGGGACAATATTTTCAACAGCCCATTTTCTATCAACATTCAACAAACCACCTGCTTTTATATAGTTATAGGCGGATAGTAAACGATCCCAGGGATTGCGTACAAATGTAAATTTAAAATAACTCTCAAATTCGTGCTGAGAAAAAATGATTACAACACGTTGGGCAGTTACATGTCCCCCTCCCAAACTGCCAAACAGAGACTTAGCAACAGATATTCCGGCTGCCTTAGGAATATGAAAGAAAATACAACGATGGTCATCAAAAGGTTTGTACGAAAAACCATTGGGTGTTTTGGTATTTCTCAACTCCTGAGCTTGCTTGAATTCTTGAGGATACTGAGCCGCAAAGGCAGCGCGACGTTGATCATGAGACAAAGAAGATTCAGTGATGACATTTTTAGACATTGACTTGCAAATTCCTTAATTCGACACTTGTAATTTACCTTATAAACTCCCTCTAAAAACGATGCCATACCAAAAAATGGGTTCTCGGATTAAAAACAGAATCAATTAGCAGCCTGATTTAGGCTGATCAATTTCAGATATCATCAGCCATTCGAGTTGCAATCTTAATATAAAATAGTACAAGCTTCTTGCAATTACGAATTTGTATTGAGATTTTATTTTTAGATTTTTTAGTTTAGAATAGTAAGTCATCCCTCAGGCTCGCCAAAAGATTAACATGATCTAGAAGCCAGACATGATAGAATTTCTTGATTGTTGCATTAAGATTTCCTATGGAATTCTGGGATTTTAATTTGTTCTGCAAAACTCTTGACTTTTGATGCGTATTCTGTTTCTTCATCCTAATTTCCCTGCCCAGTTTCGTCACCTAGCCCAAGCACTGGCGGCGAACCCTGACCATCAAGTCTGGCTGGGTACTCAGCCAAACCGCCCTGGTGGGGAGATTCCTGGTGTGCAGACCGTGCTTTTTGCGCCCTCCCGGCCCCCCTCACCACAAACGCATCACTATGTTCAGGGGCTAGAGGCGGCGGTTCTGCAAGGGCAAGCCGTGTATCGGATGGCAGATCAACTTCAGCAACAGGGCTTTGTGCCTGATCTCGTCTATGGCGAAGCGGGATCAGGCGTAAACCTTTTTATCAAAGATATTTTCCCCGACGCAAAAGTACTGTGTACCTGCGAATGGTATTACCACGCCGTTAACTCAGAGTTGAGCTTTGATCCCCATGATCCTCCAGATGTTGATGATCAACTGCATACCCGCATTAGGAATGCATCGATCCTCCTCGATCTCCAAAATTGTGACTGGGGAGTGACGCCTACCCACTGGCAACGATCGCGCTTCCCCCGTGAATATCAGACGAAAATTTCTGTCCTACCGCATGGGGTGGACACGGAGTATTTCCAGCCTGATCCAACGGCAAAGCTGGGGTTACCCAATCTGGATCTTGCCTCGGTTAATGAGCTAGTCACCTATGTGGCACGCGGGTTAGAACCCTATCGTGGCTTTCCCCAATTTATGGCAGCGCTGCCGAAACTACTAGAGCAGCGGCCCCAGTGCCATGTGGTCATCGTGGGTTCCCCACAAGTCTATTACGGCAATCCCCTAGCCAATGGCAAAAGCTATCCGGAAGACTTGATCGAGAAACTGTCCCTAGATTTGTCCAGGGTACATTTCACTGGGATATTACCCTATAACCAATATCGCCAGGTGTTGCAAGCATCATCTGTGCATGTACACCTCACGCGCCCCTTTATTCCTTCGCGATCGCTGCTAGAAGCCCTGTCTACTGGTTGTTTGGTCATTGGTTCACAGACAGCCCCTGTCCAGGAAGTGATCCAGGATGCTCAAAATGGCTTCCTCGTAGACTTTTTCGACACCCAGCAGCTTATCGATCGTCTGTGTGATGTGCTAGCTCACCCAAGTGAGATGCAAGCAATCCGGGCCAAGGCTCGACAAACAGTCCTAGAGAAATATCGTCTGGCCGATTGGCTCCCCCAACACTTGCAGTTACTTGAGCGGGTTGTCCAAGGTAGCCAGCCATCCCCCTTAGAACAGGCTGCGACATCGCCATCCACCTTATTGACCTCATCGACCTCAGAGGGAGCCGAGCCGCGAGAAATGTCCGATCCGACTGCCACACCCGTTTCAGCCGCCGCCAACAACACCTGGGCACAGTTTTATGCCCTCCAAAAACCAGCAACAGAACCCATCTGTGTTGATCTGGGCTGTGGCATCCATAAACCAGAGGGATTTATTGGCGTTGATCTGAGTGCCGCAGCGGGTGTTGACATTGTGGCCGATCTCTCGCAAACGTTTCCGTTCCCTGATAACACTGTCGATTATCTCCGTGCTCACGATATCATTGAACACTTACCCGATCGCATTCACACCATGAATGAGATCTGGCGAATCTGTAAACCCGGCGCTTGGGTCGATATTCGGGTACCCTCTACCGATGGACGAGGGGCCTTCCAAGATCCCACCCACATTAGTTTCTGGAATATTAACTCTTTCCAATATTATGCCCAGGAATTTCCTGCCTATTTGCAACTCTGTAAAACCTATGGTTTTCAAGGTGAATTCCGTATTATAAGTCTCGTGCATGAACCCAAAACATCGGATGAGGTTATTCATGTACGGGCAAAATTGGAGGTCGTGAAGTCTTCTGGCCAAGCCGCTTTGGAACCCGTCCTCTTAAGTTTTGGCGAGCTACGATCGCAGCGGCGGCAACTGGCCGAAATCTGGCTGTCGCTACCCGCATCTCAGTTGGAAGCGGCATTCAAGCCTCCCCTCAGTCAACAGTTAACAGCCCTGCGTAACACAACCCTGCGTTACTTGCCTTTAGAAGCGTCAGAACAGACCTTCGTCCATACCCTAGAGCAGAAACTCAGTGATCCGTCCCAGGCCCTACAAGCGTTCTTGGCCCTCATTCCTTATCGGTTTGCCCATCAACTACCCGTGGGTGCCTGGGGGCGTGTACCAATTCCCACCTGGTTATTCAACGTCCTTTTAGAATACTTGCTGGAAAGGATTAGCTTTTTCACGGAAGTGGGTGAGGCCGATCGCTATACTGGCTTGAAATTAATATTCTTGCGACAGTGGTGTACGCAACTTGCGTCCGATCCCCGCAATCCAATGTGGCAGACTGTAGCCAAGCGGTTTACGGAAATGAGCAGTTTTGTACCGTGTTATTTCACTCGTGCAAATCTCAAGGAATTATATGTCAAACGCTCGGAATTGATCGAAGCTTTCCTCCAAGCTGCGGAAACGGTTGTCAACTATAATTTTCCACCACGTCCCAGTCGCGATCGTATTCGATTGGGAATTCTCAATAATCATTTCCTCCCCAGCCCAGAGACCTATGTTACCCTACCTGTTTTTGAATTCCTTGACGTTACCCGCTTTGAAGTCATTCTCTATAGCTTGAAGAGTACAGGACATCCTTTAGAGGTTTATTGTCGCGGTCGAGCTGATGAATTTATCGTGTTGCCCGCTAATGATACGAATCAAGCCCTAGAAAAAATACGTTCTGATGACTTAGATATCCTTTGGATTGGCACTAATGTCACTGCGATTGCCCATCCCGTTGCCCTGCTGGCCCATTGTCGGCTAGCACGGGTACAAGTCGCTTCCGGGACCTCACCCGTTACAACCGGCATTCGCAATGTTGATTACCATATTTTGGGAACGTTGAACGCGACGACTGGCAACCCTCAGGAGCACTATAGTGAGACAGTTGCCTTAGTGGAAGGACCAACATTCTGCTTCAGCTATAATGCCGTTCCGATTACCCCAACAGTCACACAAGCTACACGACAAGCCTGGGGAGTAACGTCAGAAATTCCAGTCTTTATTTCGGGTGCCAATTTCTTTAAATTGGTGCCCGAACTCTTGCATATTTGGGCAATGCTACTCAGTCAAGTTCCTAATGCCATTCTGGTGCTTTATCCCTTTAATCGGAATTGGACTCTTGACTATCCTAAAGATGAATTTCAGGTGAGATTGAAACGTATTCTCAAACACTATGAGGTAACTGAAGAGCGAGTCTTACTTCTTGAATCCCTTTCTAATCGTGAAGATGTGAAGGTATGGTTACGTCTTGCAGATGTCTATCTTGACTCATTTCCCTATACTGGTGCAACAACCATTGTGGATGCGCTAGAGGCAAATCTACCCATTGTCTCCCTGACAGGGGAAACATTGCGCGAAGACTTGTCAGCAGGGATGTTACGGGCTTGCCAATTAGATCATTGCATTGTCAAATCGATCGACGCCTATTTAGAACGTGCTCAGTTATTGGCAAATGATCCTAAGCTACGGGAGCAAGAACGACAGTTAATTCAAGATCGCATGGCCAATAACCCTAGTTTTTTGGATAGCCGTCGGTTTAGTCAACGGGTTGGTAATCTGTTGGAATCGTTGTTCGAGCAATGGCTCACAACCCACTCGGCAACGGCAACTGACGTGGCAGAATAGGAGAGGTCACGCTTGACAATTTCCGGGAACAGCATGTCTCAACCTGATTCGCCTGTACTGCCAGCCATCGCTACCGCCGTACCCCTTAGCCAGCAGCGTCAACAGTTGGTGGAACGATGGTTAGCGGTACCCGAGGCACAATTGCGGGTTGCCTATGAGACTGAATTTCGTCAAGCCTTGTTATCCCTGCGATCGACCAACCTGCGATATTTACCCCTGTCGGAAGCGGAACAGGGGTATGTCCAGCAATTAGAGCAGCGCCTTCAGGAAACCCGATCGTTGCAAATTCTCCTGGCCCTGACTCCCTATGGTTTCGCCTACCAGTCCTCGATCAACTTTCTGAAAGGCTTTCCGATTCCAGGCTGGCTGTTGCCGGATTTAGTAGATTATTTGCTCGAACCGATCGCCTTTTTTCGCGAAGTGGGGGATGCCGATCGCTATGCTAACTTCCTACTGAGCTTGGGACGCAATCTGGCCGCCCAGGTGAGACAAAATCCCGATGCCCCCGTTTGGCAAGATGTGGCCCAACGCTTTGCCACCGCCAACTTCCTACCTTGCTACACCAGCACCCTCAACCTGAAGGAACTCTATCAACTACGATCGCAATTACTCGAAGTTACCCTCAAAACCGAAGCTGACACCCTAGACTACCCCCTACCGCCTCGCTCCCAACGGCAATGGCTGAAATTGGGTGTACTGGTGAGTACCTTCCTGCCCAACCCCGAAACGCTGATTAATCTACCCATTTTTGACTTTCTGAATCATAAACAATTCCATATCACTCTCTATAGCTTCTCGCCTGGGGATTCTTCGGCGCTTCAGTACTGTCGTACACGCTGCGATCGCTGGGCGCTCTTACCAGAAAACATCTCTGAAGCCGTTGACTGCATTCGCCAGGATGATCTGGACATTCTCTGGGTGGGTACCGACGTAACCAGCACAACGACATTGGCAACCCGCTTGTGCCACTATCGACTAGCACGACTCCAGGTAACCTCTGGCACTTCCCCCGTTAGCAGTGGTGTACGCCACATCGACTACTATCTTCTGGGTAGTTATGATGCGACAGCCGCTAGTCCAGCCCACTACAGCGAAACCCTGGCGGTCATTCCTGGCACTGGCACGAGTTGTTGGGGAATGCACCTTTTGAAGACCAATCTGACGACCGTTTACCCCAATCGTCATGACTGGCAAGCTGATGATAATACCGTGATCTTGATTTCGGGGGCCAGTCTCAACAAGCTGATTCCGGAAGTCCTCCACACATGGGCAGCGCTGTTAGCGCAGGTGCCCAATGCCATGCTGATACTGTATATTCACCCCACTGCCGACCTGGCACTCACCTACCCCACCGCCGAATTTGTGCAGTTGGTGCGTGAGATTTTGGCGAAGCACCAAGTGGAGGCCCATCGGTTTGTCTTCCTGGAGCAAATGGCCACCCGCGAGAATGTCAAGGCTTACCTCCGCTTAGCAGACCTCTACCTGGATACTTTCCCCGCCACTAGTCCAGAGGCGGTTATTGATGCCTTGGAAGTGAGTCTACCGATTGTTACCCTTGCGGGTGAGACCCTCCGACAAACCTATACGGCCAGCCTATTGCGGGACCTTCAGTTGGATGATTGGGTTACCCATTCCCTTCCAGAATACTTTGATCGGGCACGCTTGCTGGCCAGCGATCCAGCACGACGCCGCCAGCAACACCAACAACTACGGGAAAAGATGGCCGATTGGCCTAATTTCCTGAATACAGTTCAATTTGGGCAAAAAGTGGGGCAAACGTTACAAACCCTCTTTAGCCAGTGGCTTGCCCGACAGGAGACCCTGCCGGCTGCCCCTCCGGCAATGCCGACAAGTGGTTTTGGCAGCGGAACCCCAGTGAGTAGCAGCCCAAAAACCGGTGACAAGAAGTCGGGCCGCAAGTCAAAGCGAGCAGCGACGAAGCTTAATTGGGCGGTTCTGGAAACCGACGCTCAATTGAAACAACTCCTCAAGCCAATCACGGGCTGGCTAGCGGAAGGAGAATACGGGCGGATGGCGGTGCACTGTGAAACCGCGATCGTTGAACATCCCCAATATGTTGTCCTCCAGGGATATTTGGCAATTGCCCAGGTATTGCAGGGACAAGTGGAAAAGGCAAAGGCAACCCTGGAAACAGCCCTGAGCCAAGCAGCCGACGCGAGCGATCGTGCCCAACGGACGGACGCCTTAGTGAACTTATTAATTCAGGAGGCAGAGGCTCAAAAAAAACAGGAACAGTGGCTAGCCGCCGTTCGCCTCCGACAACAGGCATACCAGTTAGTTCCAGATGATTGTGCGAATCGGCTGTGGATACTGGATTATGCAGTGCGGGGAAAAATGTTTTCCAGCCAGACTCTCTACGAGCTAAAAATCATCGAAGATCTCACCCCAGAAGTCTTGCAACGGTATGGCACCGACAATCTACCAGAACTACTCAAAGCAGTTATTGAGTACGATCCCCACAGTGAAGCCCTATTGGCCTTGACAACCGCTTGTTTGCGCTGTGTTGCCCAACCACAGGCATACGGGCTATTCATGAATAGCATGGTCTCCCAGTTGGCCAATGTCAAAGGGCGACCCGATATGGCCGTTGCGCTAGCAGAGCGCTACTTAGATATTGTTCCAGAACAAACCGATGTCTTGCGTAGCCTAGCCTCGGTGTATGTCCAGTTTATGACCCAGCAAAACCAACGGGGGCTAGCTTTAGCCAAACGCTATGACGAGTTGGCCCCAACCCTACTTAATAAGCTGTTTGCCAACCATCTGTGTATGAAAGCTTTGCAGGGAATGGGGCGGTGGACTGAGGTGTCGGCGCGATGGCAACGCCACAAAGCCTTGTGTGAGCAATTTGCCCAGCTTGATCCGGCTCTATTATCCAGTGCCGATGCTGCCTTTGGGGCCTTGGCGACCTCGGTATTTCTGGCTCCCTATTTTGAAGATGCACCTCGGGAGAATTCACGGGTACGGCATCAGGTTATCCAATCGTTTCAGCAAGTGATTGCGCGTGAGAACCAACACCTCCTGGCAACCTATACCCCCCC
>NZ_JBRCAD010000046.1:0-7331 GCF_053493415.1 Trichothermofontia sp.
AAGTTTCGCTATTTGCAACTAGAACTCAGCCGTCGCTGTTCGCTCGTCCATTGGAGCTACGATTTGCTTCCAGAAACGCTTGTATGACTCTCGCACCCTCAAGTGTAAAGTTTTATATCTGGATTCAACACTTCTGGTTAAAGTCATCATGTTCCTCCCCAATGAACAGGCCACCGATCAGGCATGATTTGTTTAGCGCTCCCCCTGAGAATCAAGCCAAGCGACCAAATCTGCCACCTGCGTAAAATCCAACAACGCCTCCCCCAACGCCTCAAGCTGCAGCAACTCCAATGCCTGCACCCGTTGCGTCAACTCCGGTGACAGTTCACCCACCCGGCGATGCAGTTGTCTCAGGATCAGCGATCGGCCCTCTTCCTGTCTACCAACCAACCTGCCCCGTTGTTCACCCCGTTGTTCACCTCTTAGCTCCCCTTGACGTTCCCCCTCCCGCAAAATCTCTTGATACCAGGGCGACTCCCGCAACACAGCCATATCCCACCTCATGATTTGCCGGACAACATCACTCTCCAACACAAAACTAGCAAAAAACGCCAGCAACGCCTCCAACTCCACCAACTGCTCATCCTGCCGCAGCAACCCCAACGCCCGCTGCACCGTCGCCACCTCGCCCCCTGACTTCAAAATCGGCACAAACGGCAACAACGCCCGTAAGGACTGGTCGAATACCACTTCGGCCTCCACTTCCCACAGGTTAATCACCCGATAGTCCTGGTAGGCTCGGATGCCCATAAACGTCGATTCGTAGTAATTTGGGATGGTCACCGATGACGCAGGCGGCAGAATATTCACCAAGACCGGATAGACCGGCAAATGATATTTCTCCGTTGCCAACGCTGCATAGGCCCGCATCCGCACCGGCAACCCATTCGTGTAGCGCAACTGCAACTCGTTGAGAATCAAAAACTCCCCGTAGGCAGGACTGACGGCCTTCACCAACACGTCATTTTCCCGGCTCACCCACTGGAACTCCGAGGCCAGAATCTCCTGCGCTACCACATCGGCCTGTTGCGTTACCCACTGCGCCCACGCCGTCGGCGCTAACCCAATCAGTCGCTTGCCGCCAATATCTGCTTGCTTGACCACAGCCCTTCACCCAGTCGATATTCCTAGCCTATGCCTAAATTCAACTCCATTCCCCCCGCCAACGCTACTGGCTTTATCGACACGTACCTGCGCCTGAACACCCAGAAGACCCAAATTTGCCCAAGTTGACGCCTTATCTATTGAGCAATTAGAAATGCTAGGAGAGGCATTACTGAAATTTTCCAGCTTAGCGAATTTAGAAACCTGGTTAGGGTCAATATAGTCAGGTAATTCTCATCTTCCCGCATAGAATGTCGAGATTGTCGAGGGATAAATGGTCATCGCATAAACCACAAGTAACAGCAAAATGATAGGACTGATCATGGCGGCGGGTAACGACTTCCCGCCAATGCGGATGCTTAGATTATGCGCTTGGGCGACGGCCAATCCCCGCACGATCAGAAAGAGCATCGGTAAAAACAACGCCAAGCTAAACCGATTACCAGACGCGATCGGGCTGTACCAAGCATACAAGGCGAGGTAACCCGTAAAATAGCCGATCACCAATAGGACTGTGCAGGGATGAATGCGAGGGAAAACCTGCGATCGCCAAATATGCCAATTCTGGCCCAAAAGCACCCCTAGGGCCAGGAGATAGGCCAGGATAAACTGGGCATACCAGTAAACCGTAAAAGTTCGCTCCAACATCCGATCGAAGCCACGGGAAAATCGATGCAGAATTTGACCGGGTGTATGTTCCCGCAAATACTTTTGCAACGAGGGGATTTCCTCCGGTGGCATTTTCGGCCAACCCACACGATCGCCATGTGCTTTAGTGCCTCGTTCGGCTTCCTCCCAGGAGTTATACCACATATAAAATGTGGAATTAACGTTATAAAAATAGTGTCCAAAAATGCGTTTGCTGGTTTGTAGATAAGGCGACAGGATGCCCAAAAAACACACCAAGACTAAGCTGATACAAACGATATGTAATCTTAACGTGCGGATAGATTGCCAAGTGGATTGAACTTGGGTACGCCAGGTCGCTTGAGGGGGCGGCATTTTTAGGGGAGTATCCTGAAGCGGGGCTGCTTCGCCGCGATCGTGGGGCAATTCCGGTTTGGAACGCCACGATCGCCCCTGTTCATAAATCCCTCGGAGCAGCAGTAAGCCTGTCGCCAGCACGATCGTCGGTAAGATGGACGCCTTAGTCAGATGGGCAAAAGCCCCCACACTGCCAACCAGAACCGCCGTTAGGGGATGGGGGCGCTGGAGCAATCGTAAGACTAGAACGAAGAGTAATAATGTCAATCCATAGAACAGAATTTCACATTGGAAATAGGGAGCCTTATAGGCAAAGACCGTCAGCATGGTCACCAGGGTGGCGACGACGGCATCGACGGTTTTACCAAAGTGCTTAAATAGCAAAAATGTGCCGATCAGCACGATCGCTCCTATGCCAATTCCGACGATCTTCCCGATCGCAAAGAACGCCTGATCCGACATACCGGGTCGATAGAACAACGCCATCAAACCCGGATAGAGGGGCATCCGATTGCGATCGCCGACAAATTGCAACTGGGTTACCGCCATATTTTTGGCATAGTCCAGATAGGCACTCTGGTCGGTTCTGCCCATATCGGTATTGACCAGAAAACCCTGGCGCAGGGCACCCCAAATGTAAAGCACGATCGCAATGACTACGAACACCAATAAGCCGAAGCTAAGCCAGCGATGGGTACGCATACGGTTTAAACGGGGGGCACCTCAACCCACTGATTCGTCGCATGGGAACGATGGGTCAGATCCATGAGTAATTGGGAATAGACCCCTTCTCGCAATGAAGGGACGATCGGCTCCCCGCGATCGATCCCCGCCACCCAGCGATCGACAATACCCATAAACGCCGCAATCCGCCCATCAGCAAAAACCTGGGGGAACGCTAAACGCTTGGGAATTTCCAACTCCGTAAGTTCCTTCCCCACGGCGGCCCCCCAGAGTTGGAAGCCATGCACATAATCCTTTTGATTTTTACTCCCCAACACTAGGGTACCGCGATCGCCATAAACCTCCACCCAATGCCCACGTCCCTGGTAGGTTACTGCACTGATTGATACCTGGCAGGGTGTGCCATCCGCCAACTCTAAGGTAATCAGACACGTATCATCGCTATCCACAGGCTTCATCGCCCCCGTATGGAGATCAGGGCGGTGGGGAATTGTGGTGATCAGACGGGCATTCAACCGCTTGACCGGACCAAATAACCAGGCAATGTAGTCAAACGTATGGGACCCCAGGGACCCCAGGGCACCCCCCCCCTGATCCTTACGGGCATACCAGTTCCAGCCACGGGTCGCATCCGCCCGACTAGACGCTAACCAGTCAACCTTGATCAGTCGTTTTTGCCCTACATATCCCTCAGCCAAGAGTTCTGCCAACCGTTGCCAAGCCGGGACACAGCGGTATTCAAAGTCCATTGCCGTGACCACCCCCTGGGCTGTGGCCAGTTGCCATAATTCCTGCGCCTCGGCCACCGTGAGGGTGGTGGGTTTTTCCAGTAATAAATGCTTCCCAGCCTGTAACACTGTCTTGGCCATCTCATAGTGCAAAAACGGTGGGGTGGCAATGCTGACGGCCTGCACCTCGGGTTGAGCCACGATTTCTTCAATGCGATGACAGGCGATCGGAATCTGATTTGCCTCGGCGATCCCCCTTGCCGTTTCCCGATCCCGATGATATAACGCAACCACTCGTGTACGGGGATGGGCCTGAAGACCAGGAATATGGACCTTCTGACCAAAGCCTGTGCCGACTACCGCAACCCCGATCTCAGACTGATGCATAAATTCTGGCTGGAACTATTGGATGGTTTTTGGATGGTTTAAGGAGTCTCCCCCACCAGTGTTGATGGCGTCAATCTGCTCACAGGTTTGGCCACTCCGTCAACACCCTAGCATTTTCTCGGCATTTACTAGAGATTGTGGCCCGGTTGCGCTGGCAGGCCGTCCCCCGGTGGGTAGACATCTGCCAACCATAAGGTCTTGTACTATACGCTAGATATAGCGTCACCTAAAGTTGTCAAACTCTGTCTATTGTGTACAATGCCTGCCAAAGCCCCAGCAGTTTGGATCCGACCCGGCTGATATCTGGGCAGAAGAACTGAACCCGCAAGTGACTAAGAGGTTAGGAAATGGCAGTTATTATTGGTACTCTTCTCCCCGATCGCCTCGTCGGTACGCTGGAAGCCGACCTGATGCGCGGTCTAGCTGGCAGCGACACCCTGTTTGGGCTGGCTGGCAATGACACCATCTTTGGGGACACTGGCAATGACTTCATCTACGGCGGCCAGGGTAGGGACATTCTCTATGGTAACCAGGGAGACGATCGTATCTATGGGGGTAAGGACGACGATACGATCTATGGCGGCAAGGAGAATGACTTTATTCGGGGGGATGCGGAAAAGGATTTGCTGCGGGGCGATCTCGGTGACGACACAATCTACGGCGGCAAGGACGACGACACGATCTACGGCGGTAAGGGCAATGATGTCCTCTTCGGCGATAACGGTAATGATGTTCTCTTCGGCGACATAGGGGCCGATCGCCTGTTCGGTGGCGCTGGGCGGGATCTGTTTGTCCTGGGTCGTGTGACGGGGGAAACGACCCGTACCACTGGCGGGCCGCTCCTGACCGACGCGGATGTCATTGAAGACTTTGAAGACGGTGTTGATCTTATTGGTCTGGCTGGGGGTCTCACGTTTGCCAATCTGGTGATTACGGAAGGGACCGGCGTGTTGGCCGGTAGCACGATCATTCAGGACACCCTGGCGGGCGCGACTACAGAATTCCTGGCTATTATTCGTGGCGTTGCGCCTGCCAATATCAGCGCTGAAGACTTCACCACCACGATCGGCACCCTGCCTCCCGCGCCCCCGATTACGGGTCCCGTGGCCAGCCTCAGCCCCGTGACCGCCACCATTCAGGAAGGTCCCGTCACTACTGGGGGGGTAGATGGTTCCACTGGCAACCCCACGACCTTTACCGTGACCCTAAGTACCCCGGCCCCCACAGGGGGACTCACGATCAACTATGCCCGATCGTTTGCGGGGGGTGCGGAAGCCACCTTTAGCCCCGCAACCGATAGTGTGACGATTGCGGCAGGTGCCACAACGGCCCAATTCACAGTCAGTGTGCCGGATAACTTGACACCTCTCCAGGACAGTCGCTCGGTCCTGATTACGTTGTTAGCAGGGACGGGCTATAACGTCACGGCTGGCCCTGGGGCTTCAGCCACGGTCACGATCACGGAAAATGATGCCACGGTTGACACGGGCACCACCCTCAACGGTACGGCACTGGGTGATCAAATCGTTGGGGGGGCTGGCAACGATACGATCAACGGCAATTCGGGCGATGATACCCTGGTCGGCGGTGCAGGGGATGACCAGATCTACGGTGGCCTGGGGGCTGATAGCATCAACGGTGGCGAGGGCAATGACACCTTGGTAGGGGGGCCGGGTAACGATACCCTCGCCGGAGGAGCGGGTAGTGATGCCTATGTGTTTAATGCGATCGCAGACGGGGTAGAGACGATCGTTGGCTTCGTCTCAGCCACTGATACCGTTTTGATCTCAAACAGCTTTGGGGGTGGATTAGTGGCAGGTGTTTTGCCTGCGGATGCTTTCACTACGGAAGCTGCGGCTACTGATCCCGCCCATCGGTTTATCTACAATGGCGGCAACCTCTTCTTCGATGAAGATGGGGATGGGGATGAAGCCGCCGTTCAGATTGCTAGCTTCTCGGGTTCTCCCACATTAGTCAATACGGACATTGTGATTTTCTAGCGGCTAGTGCTTTAAAAGGGTGTTTGAAAAGTCCAGAAACCAGCCGTTTTGGCGACTTCAGTCGCCACTACAAACGCAAAGTAACACTTACAGCCGTTCCCTCGCTAATGAGGTACTGTCAAGCTTTGCGAACAAGGGGCTTAAGCCCCTTGTCTGTTCCTCCTTACCTTCCCCCCCCAATGGGGGGATTTTTTATGAGGATTCGGTTATGGGAACCTCAATTAATTAAGGCATCTAGGCTGGGTTGGCAGCGGAAATACATTCCTGATCGCCGGGTTACCCGATCGCCGGGCCATGCTTGCATAAACAACGTTAAGAAGCCCTTGCGCATAGTATCAACCTATGGCAGGCTAGCCTTAACCTTAAATACCGGTTTTCCGGTCGGGATAAGGGTATTTAGTGTTTGAGCCGATCAATCGTATCAAGGTGATTGCCACCCTAGTCCTGATTCCTGCGCTGGTTCTCCCCTCCTTCGCGGCTGCACCACAAGCCAAGATTGAGTTTGTACCGCCTTTTGTGGGTAGGTCAATCACCTCCGCGATCGCTGTTCTCAATTCGAAAGCGCAGTTCAGCAATTCCGGCAACCCCCATCCAGAACGTGTAAATACCTGCTTGGAGGGGATTGCGGTTGGCACGAGCAGCTAAAACCATTGCCGCGATCGCTTCTAGCAGATGTGTCGCCAAGGCCACGCTCCCCAGCCAGAATAGTGTTTCTAGTAGGGAATGTTCAGCAATCATGCCGTTGAGTTTGCCCAGGGTTAAACCCAGTGCACCCATGATCACGATACAAGAGATCACCTTAATGATTGTCAATAGACGGGGATGAGTTGGTAGTAGCAGTAACATGGCTCAAGGATGGATAGGGACACTGGGACGAGTCATTTTACGATGTTTCTAGGGTGTCATGGGTGTTGTTGGGTTGGGCGGTGGGGTATGAGTCGCGACGCGCTGGTAGTTGCGCTGAGTACCTCACCCATTGGCTGGGGTTACAGGCTCCTGCGGCGGATGCGGAGGCTATTGCGCCATGCTTGGAACGGGATGGTGAGTTTCGGGTGTGGCGGTTGCCGGGGGCGGTGCAGTACGAGACGCCTGCCATCGGGCAACGGCCAACTACCTCACTGGTAGTCTGGTAAGGTGCGATGCTTAATCAGATCTGCTCGATCTCGTCTTTGTAAAAATTTACGCATATACCCTTATCCAAGGTCTATATTGTAGATTATTCTATAGTTAGATCATGACGGTAGTTTTTGAACTAAGTTAAAGAGTATTAATCTTAATTAATAAATTAATACTCTAGTTAACTACTCAGAAGTGTTGAATCCAGATATAAAACTTTACACTTGAGGGTGCGAGAGTCATACAAGCGTTTCTGGAAGCAAATCGTAGCTCCAATGGACGAGCGAACAGCGACGGCTGAGTTCTAGTTGCAAATAGCGAAACTTGT
>NZ_JBRCAD010000047.1:0-5763 GCF_053493415.1 Trichothermofontia sp.
GGGGGCAGGTCATCCGCTGGCGAGGCTGGGCCACCTGCGGCAACGGTGATGGCTGGACTGGGCAGGCGATCGCCGGATTGGTGTGGGTTGGGATTGAGGGCGTTGGCATGGGTGGCTGCTGCCAGTGATGGCGACAGAAGCCAGCGATCGCGATCCGACGCTGTACTTGCAACCCGCTGGAGGCGCACTGTTTCCTGGGTGAGGGGCGTCCCTGCCGCTAACTCAATCACCATGCGGGCGCGATCGGGTTGAAACTGACCGAGGCGTACTTGGCGAATGGTGCCCGTGTAGGTTTGGGTTTGACTACTGACGACCGTTACACCCGGCAGGTCAACCACAATCCGGGGGGGGGCTTGGAGCAGACTGACTTGTGGGGTAACCCCAGTGGGTAGCCAGAGTTCCAACTGTTGCGCGGCTGGATCAACCTGCCATTGGTGTACCTGGTTAGCTTGGACAAGCAAATCCCCTGGCCCCAATAGGGTTAGTAGGGTTACGCTGGTCAGACACCCTATCCGGTAGCCCAGCAAAGACGATCGTCGTCCTGAACGAGTATGTTGCGTGCGGATTGGTTGGCTGAGGCTCACAAGGTCCCTCCGCGTCTGTGTGAGAATCTGGCCCACAGGATACTCCCAAATCCTGAATTTGCCAGGGGGGATGGCTCACGACAAGGTCACGATCGACCATCCCTGCCCCGCAGAATTCTACGGAAAGTGGCTCAGGGATAGCGTAATCCTTAAACAGGTGTCCGGTCTTGTCCCAAAATTTTCCGTATTAGTCCCTAGGGATAATGTTGTGTACTCCCGCCAACGCGCAGTCGTGGGGAATGGGGGTATCTGGGAGAGTCCCTAGGGGACAGGTGTCAGGGAGGTAGGCACTACCGCATCTGTTGCCCACCTATGACCACATGAGGCGTCTATCGTCTAAGGGGCGAGGAGTATTGATGTCTGTTAATTTTCACCACCGACCGGCTGTGCTGGCCGTGGATGACAGTCCGCTAATCCACCAACTGATTCGGGATGCGTTGAACCCGTATTATCACGTGCTGGTGGCCGATAATGCCGCTGCGGCCTTAGCTACCCTCTACCAAGAGCCAGTTAAGGTGCTACTGCTGGATGTCACCATGCCAGAGATTGATGGACTGGAACTGTGCCGCACGGTGAGGACGCTGCCCCAATTCCAGTTGTTGCCGATCGTGATGTTAACCTCGCGCGATGCTCCCTTCGATCGCGTCCAGGGCCGACTGGCGGGGGCCTCTGAATACTTGACCAAGCCCTTTGATGCTGAGGAACTGCGGCAGGTGGTCCACAAATTTGTGGCAGTGGCATCAACACCCGCGATCGAGTAGCCTAGAGGGCAACCGGGCTGAGGGGGGCAATGGCATCAGACCCCCAGGCTGTCGTTGCGGAGGGATAGCATATGGGCGCGATCGGTGTTCTTCTGGTCCTCATTATTGGGGCGGGGTTATTTTACATTTTCATTCGGAATGACCTGATTGGTAAAAAAAATCAGGTGGAGCAGGCATTTTCGAGCATTGATGTCATGCTCAAAAAACGCTGGGATCTGATTCCCAATCTGATCTCGGTCGCCAAAAATTACATGAAGTATGAACAGGAAACGCTGGAGAAGATTGTCAGTCTGCGATCGCAGGCGATGGCCAGCCGGGGGGAAGTAGGCCGGATTGATGCGGAAAATCAGCTTTCCAATGCGATCGGGAGGTTTATGATTACGGTGGAATCCTACCCGGAATTGAAGGCGAATGCATCGTTCCAACAAATCCAGGCGTCGCTCAATGAAGTGGAGGAACAACTGTCGGCCTCGCGTCGGTTTTATAATGCGGCAGTGACGGATTTTAATAACGCGATTGAAATGTTTCCCTCCAGCATCATCGCCTCCAGCATGAATTACCGACCCCGCAAGTTATTTGAAGCCACGGAACAGGAACGTCAAAATGTAAATGTTGATGACTTATTCTCACGCTAATCAGATTGGGATAAGTGCAGAATTCGGGTAGGGGCAGGTTGCTCAGTGGACTGGAATAGAAACGCTTATTTTAATGAACCTGCCCTTTGGCGTTGCATAGGTTGACGATCGATGGACATTAATCTTCCGGATGTGGTGGCCGAAGTCACCGAGGCATTCAATCGTTACGAAACGGCCCTAGTGAATAATCAAATTGAAGTCCTGGACAAACTGTTTTGGCCCAGCCCCCACACGATTCGCTACGGGGCCACGGAGAATTTATACGGCTATGACGCGATCGCCGCTTTCCGTCGCCAGCGATCGCCCCTGGGCTTGGCCCGCACCCTAGAAAATACTGTGATCACTACCTACGGGCGCGACTTTGCCACCGCTAACACCGAGTTTCGGCGGGCGAACAGCGATAAGGTGGGCCGCCAAAGCCAAACCTGGCTGCGCACCCCGGAGGGCTGGCGGGTTGTCAGTGCCCATGTGTCCTATGTGTAACGGGCGTGGGGTAGGCATCCTGTCTGCCACCGAGACAGCCCTATTCCTGTAACTATCGCTTCACAATTTGGGGTCGCGATCGCAAATGAATGTGGCAACAAATTAAGAATAGTTGCATTTAGCAACCTTTATGTTGTTTTAATCGCGAGCCTGAAAGCTTTGCCCCGTAAGGGTTTCCGTTGATTTTGCCTGACTAGACTAGGCAAAGGTTCTTAGGCAGGGGGCACTGCGTCGGGTGAGACAATCAAAAGCGTTCCGCTGGTTGGGACCCTGCCCAGCCCGTGCAGCGTTCACGTTCAATCCTGGTTAATCCTTTTGTTAATCCTTGCAGCCGCGAAACGGAGACCCGCGTATGAAATTGGCCTACTGGATGTATGCTGGCCCCGCCCACATTGGCACCCTGCGCATTGCCAGTTCTTTCAAAAACGTCCACGCCATTATGCACGCCCCCCTCGGTGATGACTATTTCAATGTGATGCGATCGATGCTGGAACGGGAGCGCGATTTCACCCCGGTGACGGCCAGTATTGTCGATCGCAATGTGTTGGCGCGGGGGTCCCAGGAAAAGGTGGTGGATAACATCACCCGCAAGGATCGGGAGGAGCATCCGGATCTGATTGTGTTGACGCCGACCTGTACTTCCAGCATTTTGCAAGAGGATTTACAGAACTTTGTCGATCGTGCCCAGATTGAGGCCCAGGGGGATGTGCTGCTGGCCGATGTGAACCATTACCGCGTGAATGAACTTCAGGCCGCCGATCGCACGCTGGCCCAAATTGTGCAGTTCTATATCGAGAAGGCCCGTAAAAAGGGCGAGTTATTCCAGGACAAAACCGAGAAGCCGTCGGTGAACATCCTTGGGGTGACCACGCTGGGGTTCCATAACCAGCACGACAGCCGCGAACTGCGCAAGCTCATGGCGGACCTGGGGATTGAGGTGAATGCGGTGATTCCCGAAGGCGCAACGGTCCATGAACTGAAGACGCTGTCCCGCGCCTGGTTTAATCTGGTGCCCTATCGCGAAGTGGGGCTGATGGCGGCGGAATACCTGAAAACCGAGTTTGAGATGCCCTATGTGGATATCACGCCGATGGGGATTGTGGAAACGGCCCGCTGTATTCGCGCTATCCAGCAACTTTTGAATGCCCAGGGGGCTGGGGTTGATTATGAAACCTTCATCGATACCCAAACGCGGTTTGTCTCGCAGGCGGCCTGGTTCTCGCGCTCGATCGACTGCCAGAACTTGACGGGTAAAAAGGCGGTGGTCTTTGGCGACAACACCCACGCAGCGGCGATCACGAAAATCCTGGCGCGGGAGATGGGGATTCATGTGGTCCTGGCGGGTACCTATTGCAAATATGATGCCGATTGGTTCCGGGCGCAGGTGAGTGAATACTGCGATGAGGTTCTGATCAGTGATGACAATGCCGCGATCGGGGATGCGATCGCGCGTTTGGAACCGGCAGCGATTTTTGGCACCCAGATGGAGCGTCATGTGGGTAAGCGTCTAGATATTCCCTGTGGGGTGATTGCTGCGCCAATTCATATCCAAAATTTCCCGGTGGGCTATCGGCCTTTTGTGGGTTACGAGGGAGCCAATCAAATTGTCGATCTGGTCTACAATTCCTTCACCCTGGGGATGGAAGATCACCTGCTGGAAATCTTCGGCGGTCACGATACGAAGGAAGTCATCACCAAGGCCGTTTCGGCAGACTCTGACCTGAATTGGACGCGGGAAGCCCAGGCAGAATTGAATAAGGTGCCGGGGTTTGTCCGGGGCAAGGTGAAGCGCAATACGGAGAAATTCGCCCGCGATCGTAACCTGAGCGAAATCACGATCGAGGTGATGTACGCCGCCAAGGAAGCGGTTGGGGCCTAGGGCGCTATCTGCTGTGAGTGGTAGGTTTACCGGGAGGCGCTAAGATGCTTCGATAAGGCTTCAGGGCGATCGTTGGTGAGATGCGATCGGAATGAAGCCCTGTTGAAGCATTAAGTCCTCTCACACCTTCAAACTGATAGCAATTATCAAAACAATAACAACAATAAATAGTTTTTAATCTCGCTTGGTATCGAAGTACTTAGTAGGCGAATTATCTATTACCTATACGCGGCTCATAAACTTATATAAAGAGGGATAAATGAATACAAATAATCAAAGACTGGAAAAGATTATTATCATTTTTATTTCTATTTGCTTTGTAATTTGGAGTACTGCTTTTATATATAGGTCTTCATTCATTGCTGTTGACGGTAAGCGGTACTTTTGTTTATTCGATGATGCCATGATTTCTATGCGTTATGCATGGAATTTTTCACATGGTATCGGTTTGGTCTGGAATGAGGGTGAACGTATTCAGGGATATACGAATCTCCTTATGACTTTACTAATGTCTTTTGCAACATTAGTGGCTGATAAATCTAATGCTGTACTCTTCATACAAATATCGGGTGTAGGTTTTATGTTATTAGCCGCGTACATTAGTATGCAAATTGCAGACTATATTGGCTCAAACCAGAATATCCAGAAGCAAGCACTGATTAGAGTTCTCGTATTTATTTCAACTTTATCCTATTATCCACTGGTATATTGGTCACTCATGGGAATGGAAACAGGGATGTTAACCGTATGTTTACTATTAGGAATTTTGTTTACTTTTAAATATACAGAAAATCGAAACATATCAAACTTATTTGCAAGCTTTATTTTTTTTTGGATTAGCATTCTTAACAAGAAACGACTCAATTATTATTTTTTCAATTGTGTGGATATATATTTTCTCGGAAACTTGCATCCCAACACCAAAGGTTAATGTTAAGCGCTTTAGACTTAAAAAGTTATTTTCAGCAACTATTCTCTATCTTTTATTTGTTATCGGACAATTATTATTTCAATACCAATACTACGGTGAAATATTGCCAAATACTTATACATTGAAACTTACAGGTGTACCATTATTAACGAGGATAGAAAATGGAGTTGGATTTGTTTCATTATTTCTGATCGAAAGTGCGTTGATTTTAGTCCTTTCAATTATGGAAGTAATTTTTAACTTTAAAAAGCGAAAGTTGCTGTTAATTTTCATTGTTTTTTCCACAATAGCCTATCAGGTATATGTAGGCGGCGACCCTTGGGATTACTGGCGCATAATGTCACCATCAATACCAGAAGTGTTGAATCCAGATATAAAACTTTACACTTGAGGGTGCGAGAGTCATACAAGCGTTTCTGGAAGCAAATCGTAGCTCCAATGGACGAGCGAACAGCGACGGCTGAGTTCTAGTTGCAAATAGCGAAACTTG
>NZ_JBRCAD010000048.1:0-25700 GCF_053493415.1 Trichothermofontia sp.
TCCCTGGTCCCATCCCGCCCGCCGAGACCTCGCCGACTCCCCTGTCCCCGCCCCCAGGAGAGGGGGCGCAACCGGCTGAGGCGACCGTTGCGGCGATACCTGAGGCGGTGACGGCTGAGGCGATCGTGCCCCCCTTGCCAGCGACTAACCACTACTTGATCGATCTGGCCTTTGAGGGGACTACGGATTAGCGGGAAATTTGCCAGGGTTATTCTAGTAGACTGTCAAACTTAATTGAGTAGGTTGGGGCAAACGCCATGTGTGTTGGGCCTCACCCAATCGACACCAACCGACAATCTTCCATTTTAGAAATGACAGACCCCTAGCACAACAGCTCATAACTTTCCCACAGTTTGTAGTGTGGGCTTTAGCCCACCACGCCTGAAGCCGTTACTCCCACAGTTTGTAGTGTGGGCTGTAGCCCACCACGCCTGAAGCCGTTACTACAAACATGGCGGAATTGACGATCGGGTCCACTTGCTGCGCTGCCACCGGCAACGTTACGATCGTTGGCGTCTTCAGGTAAGCGTCCTGGCGGGAATCCCGCTAGGAAATTCCCCGGTAATGGCACAATGGGGGGGATAAGCGTGAGGGAACTATGGCGATCGCAGCGGGCGTACTCAAGATTGGATTACTCGGATTAGGGACGGTCGGGAGTGGAACTGCCGATATTCTGCTCCATGCCGATCGTCGCCATCCGCTCTTACAAAGCTTGACAATCCACCGTGTGGGGGTCCGCAGCCTCGATAAGCCCCGCCCGGTAGATCTGCCCGCTAGCATCCTGACCACCGATCTGGAGAGCATTGTCACCGATCCTGATATTGCTATTGTTGTTGAGGTGATTGGGGGGTTGGAACCGGCCCGCAGTTTGATCCTGAAGGCGATCGCCCACGGTAAGCATGTGGTGACGGCCAACAAGGCGGTGATTGCCCGCTATGGCGATGAAATTTTCACGGCGGCGGAAAAAGCCGGGGTATATGTGCTGGAAGAAGCAGCCGTGGGGGGCGGCATCCCCGTCATTCAACCGCTCAAGCAAGCCCTGAGTGTCAACCGGATTCGCACGATTACGGGAATTGTCAACGGCACCACCAACTATATTCTGACCCGGATGCGGGGGGAGGGGGCTGACTTTGCCGAGGTGCTGGCGGACGCCCAACGGTTGGGCTATGCCGAAGCGGACCCGACGGCGGATGTGGATGGTTTGGATGCAGCGGATAAGATCACGATTCTGGCTTCGTTGGCGTTTGGTAAGCGGATCAAGCTGGATGAGGTCTACTGCGAGGGGATTCGCCAGATTAGTGCGGCGGATATTGCCTATGCGGAACGGCTGGGCTTTGTGATTAAGCTCTTGGCGATCGCGGAGCAGGATTGGGAGCAGCCAGGAGCCGATGGTGAACCGCCCCGCCTTTCGGTGCGGGTCCATCCTACCCTGTTACCCCACTCCCATCCTCTGGCTAGCGTGAATGAGGTGTATAACGCTGTCTTGATTGAGGGGGAGCCGATCGGACAGGTGATGCTCTACGGTCCTGGTGCGGGGTCTGGCCCAACGGCGAGTGCAGTGGTGTCCGACATCCTTAACATTGCGGCGTTGCTAGGGATTACCCCAGTGTCCCAGGCGGGTCCGCTGCATCCGCTGCTGGCTCCGAGTCACCAACAGGGGTGTCGAGTGAGTGCGATCGCTGATCTCAAGACCCGGTTTTATGCCCGTGTCCTCACCCAGGATCAACCGGGTGTGATTGGTAAGTTGGGGACTTGTTTCGGCAACCACGGCGTTAGTTTGGAGTCGGTAGTGCAAATCGATCTGCGGCAGGGTCGGGCTGAGATTGTGGTTGTGACCCACAATGTGCTGGAGCGCAACTTCCGGCAGGCCCTTGCGGAATTGCAAACTCTAGATGTGGTGTCCCAAATTCCCAGCGTGTTGCGGGTCCTAGCGGACAACCTTTAGCGATCTCTCGATGAAAATTCTCAATTTATTCATTTTGAAGTGTCGTATCGGGACTTTCCTGGGTTAAGCCATGACAACTTCGCGATCGCTGAGGCTGTAGAGGCGGGCAACACTATCGTCAATTTTGGCTTCGTAGGCGGTGACGGCTTGCCCCTGAGCGGTGAGGCACTGCTGGAGGAGGGTTTTGATGCTGCCTCTGTCGGCGGGTGAGGTGGGGACAATGAAAACCAAAATATTTACTCTCCATCATTAGGCTGTTGTTTCTAAAAGAATTTGTTGCCAGGAGTTAGGACTGCGTTCGCTAATATAAAGAACTTCAATGCCAACGACTTTACCCTCAGCATTGTAATCCAAGATAATGCCGTCGCTCACTTCTTCGGACTCGACGATCTCCGTATCATCCAAACGTAGGGACAGGGCATCATCGTCTTTATGAACAGTTAGCTTCATTTGAGTCTCCTATCAAAAAAGAGGGTTATCACTCGGTTTGGAGAAACGCTAGGGTTAACAATGACGCGCAGCCAACGATCGCCAAAATCTGGAATCTGCTTTAAATAGTGGGTGTTGCCGTGAGGATCGGCAAGGGGCAAAAGCCGATCAGGAGCAGACAGTGTTTCGGCGAGCCAGGATGTTTGAATGTTCCGCTCTTGCATTTGGAAGCGGGCGTGGTCAGAGAGTTCAAACCCGTTAATCATTTACCCTGCTTCTCCTCAATGCGTTCCCGATCGCGATTGCTGAGACCGTGGAGGCAGGCAATGCTGTCGTCAATATCGGCTTTGTAGGCGGTGACGGCTTGCCCCTGGGTAGTGAGGTACTGCTGGACGAGGGGTGGCGATGCTGGCGCTGTCGGCGGGTGAGACGGGGATTTGTGAATCACCTGGGTACCTCATCCTCCAGTAAGTTGTGCAACTAGTGGATGACCTTTGGCAAGACGGCTCACATTGAGGATAGAAAAGCCGATCACATTGCCGTCTGTATCGACGCGCTCCATGATGGCGTCATGGTCGGTTTCGCGCATATAACCAGGAGCATCGGAGAATTTTACCTCTAGAAAATCGGCTTCTGGGTCAAACCAAACGGTTACAGATTTTGCCATAGATCGACTCCTTGGCTCCTTGCCTAAACCCTTGCAGTGAGTCGCCCCATTTCAATGCTCACGGTGTCAAAGCGATCGTCGTTGGGGTGATAGGCGAGGATTTCCATGCCAATGGGTTCGCCGGTGGTTTCGTCTTTAATTAAAATCACCCCATCCCCCAGTTCGGTTGCAATTTGATTTTTGCGCGGGGGTTGCCAAAATACCGTGAGTAATTCCATCTCTGGCTCGTAGTAGATTTTTATTTGTGCCATATTAAGTCTCCTTCTTTGATTGCGTCTGTTTGGTAGGCTGTGATCAGGAACCCGTCTCCGTTGAGTTGCCGCGCTACAGCCACAACCCAACGTTTTACTTTGAGGGCGAGATAAAACAAAACGATGTTGGGATCGCGGCTGCTCTGACGGATTGCATCTGGATGGGTCAGGGTTTGGATGACCTCGGCTTCCAGGTCAGCGATATCTGGATGTTTGATGATCAGTTTTTGCCAGTATTCTTCAGAGGTGCGAACACGAAAGCCTAACGGGGTGAGGATTTCAAATTTACTCATCTCTCCTTCCCCTCAATGATGGCGCGTTCTGCATCGGTGAGGCCATAGAGCCGTGCCACAATTTCATCAATTTCGGCTTCGGCGGCGGTGACGGCTTGTCCCTGGGCGGTGAGGCACTGCTGGACGAGGGTTTCGATGCGGGCTTTGTCGGCGGGTGAGGCCGGGGGAATAGGGATTTGAGTAACGTATATTGATTTAAATCGTTTGAAATCTCCACGCACTGAAGGACAAATTTGATCGATAAAGAATTGAACAGCCGTAGAATTAAGAATGCCTACTAAATAGCTTGAATTTTCTGGAATGATGAATAAAGTGCAATCAGGGTAGAGATTGTTGGTATCAAAAGTAAATTCACAACGAGCAGCAATATCTGGATAAATAATCTTCGATCGCTCAAACTCCTGCCAGTAGGTGGCGGCACATCTTTGCAGTGCATACCATTCATACCGAATGCCTGTTTCAGCTTTATTTCGATTAGAAAGTTCCGTTTTGAAACCTATCAAATGATTATAAATAGCTGGATATTGTTTTCTGAACGCTTGCTCTGCTTTTTCAGATGCACCTTCAATAGTTGGATCAAGATGTAATGGAAAATGCCAAGGAATAAACATTAGCCACAACTCTTGATAATCTACTGTCCAGCGTTTCACATCGCGTCCCCGCAGAAAGGGTTTGAGGACTTCGGCAGAGGAGGAATGTTCGGCAATTAGTCGATCGCGGGTTGCACGATCGACGACAAACGCTTCATTAAATCCTGTTTTTATCCCATAATAAAACCGATTGTTAACATACTCACCCAACGGGGTCCCTGCCTCGCGTAGCTTTTTCAATAAACTTAGGGCCGTCTCATCCACAAACTGCCAACCCTCAGCCGTTAGTGCTGCTTGGGGCATAGCAAAACTTTCCGACTGAACCACCGTTTCAAATTGGCTAATTGCTTGCCCCATCTCCCAGTTCAACACCTTAAACGTATGATTCTTGGGTTCCGCTTTCCGAGTAATTACGATCGTGGGATAGGCGATCGCGGCAAAAACGGGCGCATCACCAAAATCAATAATTTGCTGAATTTGTGTATTTTTGATCAAATATTCACGTAACTTCTTGCCATATCCCGCTCGGAAATACTTATTAGAAGAAATATAGGTTAAAACACCCTGTTCCCGCAGTAACCTCAAACCACGTTCATAGAAAAATACATATAAATCCGCCGTCCCTGTAAAACAGTCATACTGTCGCTTAAGCTCATCCTTAAGATGCTTAATTTGCTCCTGGCGCACATAGGGTGGATTCCCAATCACCACGTCAAACCCGTGATGCTTTCGGAACACTTCATTAAAATAAATCCGAAAATCAAAAGTATCAGCACTCCCTGTCAATCCTTGAATAAGAGATTTAATTTCCCGATTAAACTGCGTTTTACGTTCAGAATTCGTCTCATTAAAAAAATCGAGCATCAATTGATCAAGCTGATCTAATTGCTGATAGTTCAGTACATTGCCCTGATATTTTTTCACTTCTCCTCGTTGATCGACCCCCAGCAACGAGTTACCACAAACGATTTTGTAATCCAGGTTGGGCAAGGGTTTGATGCGGGTGTAGTCGTCCTCATCCACCACCAGCGACAGCCACAACCGCAGCTTGGCAATATCCACCGCGCCCGGATCAATGTCTACTCCGTAGATCGAGGACTGAATGGCATGACGTTTGAAAGCATAAGCAGTTCTCCCCTCTCCCTGGGGAGAGGGGCCGGGGGTGAGGGTCAAATAGGTCGTCAACACCCCCCGCACCTTCACAATCTCCTGCATCATTCCCACCGGAAACGCCCCCGACCCGATCGCCGGATCACAAATCTTAATCTCAGCCAGCGCCGCATCGATAGCCGCCGCATTCACCCGTACCGACTCCGGCACCTGAAACTGATACGTCCGCGTTTCCGCCCCCCGTTGCACCACCTGCGCATCATTCGCGATCGCCCCTTCCCCCTGCCGCACTAACCGCTCCAAATCCCCACGCGGCACCCGCTCCTCATACTCATCCAGAGTCAGCGGCAACTGGCCCGACGGCATCACCGGCAACAAACTCCTCTGCTCCAAGCGAGGCGGCAACAACTCCACCGCCCGTCGATTCACCCTCGTATCCAGATAGTTAATCAAACTCTCCTGACACATATAATGGACAATTTCACGCGGCGTATAGAAGGCCCCTTTAGATTTGCGATCGCTCACCTCCAGTAAATTTTCAAATACCTTCCCCAACATCTCCGGATCAACCGCCACCTCCTGCTCCAACGGCTCATCCTCCCGCACCGTAAAATTGTACTCATCAAACGTTTCTAAAATCGCCTGAATCGTCCCATTCCCAACCAAAATTGCCGTCCCTTGCCAGTCATAACCCCCGATCGGCTCAAATAACCCCCCATTCAAAAACGGAATCTTACAAGGCTGTCCACATCCCGGCAACGCATATAACGCCTCCGCCCCGCGATCAGTTGCTAACGCTTGATAAAATAACGGCTCCAACACATCATTAAAGAAATTGTCATACACCACATTTTTCCGCTCAAACAACCGGCGCAAAAAGTCCTTCGGTCCACTGCCCCAAGCCTGCCCCGGCTCCACCCCCAGCCAACCCTTCTTTTGCAGAAAATACAGAAAAACAATCTGCCCCAACAGCTTCTTAGCAAAATTCGCCGCCTCAATCCGCTTACGACCAAAATCCGCCGCGATCGCCGCATCCGCCTGAATCAACCCCTCTAACTCATCCCGAACCCGTAAAAATAACCCCTTATAACGCTCGAAAAACTCCCGCGTCACCGACTCAATATTAAACGCCGCCACCAACTCATCCAATGTTGGATTCTTAGCATCATTTAATAACAACGGTAATAACTGCTGCTGCGCCGTATGATTCGGTTCATTTTGCCCAACTAAAAACGACGATCGTCGGGCCGCCGTCAACTCCTTACGCGGCTTATAATTCCCATCCGCCTGCACCTCCAGACGATACTCTAAGCGCACCAACGAAAACCGCCAATCCGTTGCCTCATCCGTATAATAAGCCACCAACGCCGCCTCTCTTTGCCCCCGATCCTGGAGATATTGGGCCATAAAATTACGCTGCATCGTCCGCGCCCGCTCCAACGTATTAGAGCGCCTTAACCGCACCACTAAAATATCGATCGTATTCCCATCCGGATCAACATATTGACCAATGCGCTTATACTGACGCACCTGATCCTTATAGGCATCCTTAATCAGATTTCCCTGGGCCGTAAACGCCTTCGCCTCATTCAAATCATGGACTAAATTACGGGCCAACTGCCGAAACTGCGCCTCATCAAACGGACGTTGTAATGTTTCCCGCAGTAACCGTACCGCTGCGCTTCTTTCCATAGCCGCTTCCTACCCTCTCACTAGCAGCAATAATCCCTTATGATTAATCATTTTTGTGAGATCTCGCAGATTAGCAATGATTTATTAACGATTCAGATATTCCGATATTCCGGTACTCAGGTATTCCGATACTCAGGTATTCCGGTATTCGGGTAAAAATACTCCGACAACACCACCTCACGACTCGTCCCCCACTCTGGCCGCTCCTGACGCTCCGGCTCTGCCAACAAATTGTCCGGCACCGTCCGCCTTAAAGCACTCAATAACTTCAACGGTTCCCCCGCGATCGGTTTCAGCGCCTCCTGAACCTTCTTCGCCGTCTGCTTTGGAATCCGCCCCGCCTCAAACGCCAAACGCACCGCCTTTAGAAACGCCTCATCACTATCCGTAAACCCCTTAAACTGGCGAACCTCCCGCGACTTCAGACATTGCATCACAAACTTGTCCGCACTACTGCCCCCCCGACCACCTACTGGGGCCACCTCCGGCATCCAATCCGCCGCCGCAAACGCCTCCTTATTCTGTTGCAGCCACGCATAATAATCCTTGGGAATCGGTAATTTGGGCGTATCCGGTTCGCACCGTAACCAATCCGCCGCCTCAAAAAAATCCACCGCCCGCGCCGACTCCGCCGCCGACATAAAAAACTGCTTCAGCGCCCCCTCCCGGAAAAACGTCAACACCTGCGCCCGCTCCAAATCCGCCATTCCCGGCTCAATTGCTCCCTGCCAGCGTCGGGCCGTGCGAGCCTTACGGGGCAAACGCTTAATCGTTTCAAACAGATCCGGCTGGTGATCGCGAATTTGCCGTAGCAATTGCAAATATTCTAACTCCGATCGTTCATCCGCCTCCGGTTCGCGATCGTAACTCTCCCGATTCGTCAACAACCGATAAAGGCGATCGCCAAATAACTCATGGGTTGTCACTTCCTCCTCATCGCTCAGGTATTTGGCATCCTCACCCAACGTATCGTGAAACGCCTGAATCTTGGCAATAATATTTTCCTCTAACCCTAATTGCGCCTCCGATTGCGCCGTCGGGAAACAGTTGAAAATATACACCTGCTCATGCACCGTTCCCACCCGATTAATCCGACCCACCCGCTGCAATACCCGCGTGGGATTCCAGGGCAAATCATAATTCACCACCCCATTCGCCCGGTGCAGGTTAATCCCTTCCGCCAACACATCCGTCGTAATCAAAATCCGAATCGCATCCGACTGCTGGGGATGCTTAGGATCAAAATTCTCCAGAATCAACTTCTTCGCGATCGCAGGATTATGACTCACCGGCTTACCTGTTTGGTTATACACCCCGCCCCCACTGGCATAAAACATCACTTCCTGGGGAAATTCCGCATCCAACCGGGCATAGAGGTGATCCCCCGTTTCCTTAGATTCCGTAAAAATAATCAACTTTTGCCCCTGAAGTTGGGGACGGGTGCGAAGATCCACAACAAACTGATTCAACTTTGGATCATCATCCAGTCGTTCCCATAATGCCTGAATATCCTGCAAAAGAATCAAATCTTGCTGAAGACTGGGCAGAAACTCATCGCTAAAATCTTCAGCCGCATACTGTTGGACAATATCCTTTTCCAGTAATGCTAACAACTCATCTGGATCATCCCGTTCGAGCAGATCATACACATCCACCTGCTTGCCAATCAGGATCGTACCCTGCTCCACCATCGCAATAAATCTTTCATAGGAAGTAATAAACCGATCCAGGGTTTGCTTAAATGCATAAAAACTACTTTCCAACCGCTTCACCAAAATCGCTCGCATAAACCCACCAATATTATGTTGAGCTTGGCTAGTAAAACTGGTAACCTCTGCCTGCAAATACAATAGCGGCGTATAACGAGCATAGCAAAGTCGTCGCAATAGCTGGATAGTTTGATTAAACACCCATTCCGTCTTATCATCAAACTGATAAATAATCTTCTGCGGCTCCGCTACCCTGGGAAACATCAACCCCTGCTGATTCAGATCCTCAGCATAATAATTCATGATTTCCGTGCGAGTCCGTCGCACCATAACATGGTTTAATATCTTATTCCGGACCTCTTGGGAAACTGCTTTGAGCGCGCTTCCGTAGCCAGGATCATCCTTGCTATACTGATCTAAGCGCTTTTGTAGTTCCTTAAAGAACTGTTCTAGATTTGGAATCCCAGGAATCGTACTCTTCCGAGGTGGTTGAAATAACTTTAGTTGACTGAAAATATCACTAATGCGGTTATTCAAGGGTGTAGCCGAAACCAAAATTACCTGTTTACCAGCACAGATTTGAACCAGGCGATCGTAGGCTTGGGTACCCTCATTACGAAACCGATGGGCTTCATCAATTAACACATAACGAAATTTACTTAAATCCCGCTGCAATAAGAGATTTAACTTGCCTAGCGACTCCACTTCATAGCCACGAATTCCAAACTCCTGAAACGTTTCGCGCCAATAGTCCCGTAATACAGGCGGACAAATAATTAAAATCCGCCCCTGCAACTGTTGCGCTAATAAGGCCGAAATATAGGTTTTCCCCAACCCCACCACGTCAGCTAAAAAGACACCACCATAGGCATCCAGAATTTTTTTCGCAGACGTAACCGCCTGTCGCTGATAGGACAACTCCATAAACCCCGGCGGTAAATAGAGATCTAGATCATCCTCATCCAGGTTAATATCTTCCTTAAAATACTCATACAAAAACTTTAGGTACAACTCATAGGGCGTAATCGTATCATTGAGCCAAGTTCGTTGCTGAATCGTTTCAACATAATCAACAGAAATATCCACTGCATCCGCCCAAAGCGCCTCAAACTGCGCTAAAGCAAATTCCACATCGGCCCGATCCTTCAGTTCCACATTAAACTCCCGGTTAGCCACCAACCCAGACCAGGAGAAATTACTAGAACCCGTAATCACCCGCCCAAAATCGCGATCGTCCGCATGAAACCGACTGATATATACCTTGGCATGGAGATTCGCACTGGGGTAAGCTTTAATCACCAACTGCCCCCGACGAATAAATTCAATAAATTTCCGTACTCCTAATTCGATCGCATAATTGTCCTCAGCTTGGGCCATTTCTGCTGCTACCTGAGCCGTCACCTGTTCCTTGGTCTGTTTATGGGACTCAAAATCCAAACTAATCTGACCCGTTGCCGCCTGAATCAAACTAAATGCCTTTTGATCCACCGTCAGACCCACTAAAATCCGAATCTGCTCAACAGTTTCCAATGCCTCATACAGTTGATGAAAACCACTGGTGCGAAAATAACCAACCAAGACATCTAAATATTGAGCATCTGGCAAAGTTTTCTTGAAGCGATCGAGTAACGTCGCCCCTGGTTCATTGGTAAAAAAGGTCAGATCAGTTCCCATTCGCCACGTCCAAGTTTTCGCCCCCGTTACATCACCCGCGCATCACTCGCGATCGCCTCGCGCCAGTGATGGGATCGATCGTTATCATACCCTCTTTGGCTCAAGTCGGCGTTACCCGACAAATTGCGGAGTTTTGGATTTATGCTTTTGCCATTGAGCTATTCATCCAGATTGTGTGACAAAACTTTACTATCGAGGGATGACAGAAGAAAACGGCAAACCGAAGGTGGGTCGAAGTGCCCGACTGTTGGGAGTTAGGCTTGGCGTTGATTAGGCCAAAGGTTACAATGCTGCTGGAGAAGTACGAGATGGCATTAGCCAACACACGCAACGATTGGGAAAAGGTAGAAGAAAATGACCTGGGCATTTAGTTTATCGGCTGAATGTGGGCCAGACTCGATCGCCGCTGAGGAATTTGCCCAGCATTTTGATGGTTTGTTCTGGACTCTTAGCAACGGTCTTTAAGCCCAATGCCATGCCGCAGTTTTTCAAGATACTGAGGCAAACTGGTGGTGTCAGGCTTGCCCAGATAATATCAGTGATGTGGGAATTAATGCACCTGGCATGGCTTATCAGATGACGGAGCTAGGCATTCTGCTCTATCAGCGGTTGCAGTTTGCCCCACCCTTTCGTTATGCCCTAGTGGGTGTGGAGGTGGATGAATTTAGAACCTATCGTGAGTTGATCTCAGAGACAACGCTTCCGAGTTTCCCCGGCTTGGTCTTAGCTGAGACGGTTTGGCGATCGCTCGGCGGTTCGACGGTTTTCCGTCCCTTTAGTCCGGGCTACGTTTGGCAACCCTATGAAGGCGAAGTCTACAAACCGCTAACCGTATCCCCCGACTTGAAGAATAAGCTGAAGGCGTTGCTCGTATTTGCCGCATGAATTTTAGGCACCATTTCCCCTTTACCCTTGTTATATGCGTATGACAATAAAACACTACCCTTGAGGCGAAATATTCTCAAATCCTAGAATTTCCCATCTATTCATCCTTTTGTAGTCTTCATCGTTAAAGTTTTTAAGATCGAACCACCGAAAAGAAACATCTTGACGTTTACCACCATCTCGCTTGGGCTGTTTGATATACTCAGAATAGACTTCTGAAACTCTTTCAGACAAAACATCATATTCATAAATATAGTAATCGTTACTTTGATCAGTCTTTAGATTGACAAGGACAACAAATAAGTTTGGATTTTGTCGCTTCGTACATATATCGGTATTCAAACGCCATCCTTGTTTATTCTGCAAAGACATTGTTTTAACCTGAATAGAAACAGTCTTTATGCCTAAAGGATCAGTGGCAATGATATCAAATAGAGGGTTATTTTTAGGCGTAATCAGGGCCAAAATATTGCGACGACATAATTCAGCGCAGACATAATATTCGCCTGCTGCTCCAACCATATTCTTGGAGATTTCATCGATCGCCATGACCTTCTTTAATCAGAACAAAGTAGAACAGTCTCTTTATGTCGCCTCTTTTACTGACTTGCCTCGAACCTCAAGGCCAATACCGCCTGTTGTGGCGACTTCTGGGCCAACTGTTGCGCAATCTGGGGATTATAGAGCCGTAAATAATTCCAATAATTCCCAAACACCGACGTAACATAACCCTGGGTTTCCGGATAGGGAATTTGCTCCACAAACGCATCCGGATCGCTCAAACCAAACCTATCCAACCAACCGCCCACTGCCCCCGGTCCCGCGTTATAACTCGCCACCGCCAACAACGAATGGTTTTGATACTCGCGATGGGTATAGTCCAGATACCAGGTGCCTAACTTGATATTGTCATTGGGATCTTGCAGCTTAAAACTCGGCAACTGAATTTGTTGAGCAATCCAATCCGCCGTCTCCGGCATCACCTGCATTAACCCCAATGCCCCCGCCACCGATCGAATCCCCGGCATAAACCGCGACTCCTGCCGAATCAACGCCGTCACCAACAACGGATTCAACTGCCGTTCCGCCGACCAACTTTTAATCGGCTCCACAAACGGGAACGGATAAAGCGCCTGCCAATAATCCGCCGTTTGCTGAATTCGCTTAACCTGTTCCTGCTCCGTCGCCTCCTGCCGATTCGCCAAACTCGACAGCATATAAATGCCATCCAGATTGTCGCCAATCCCCAACCGGATCAGACCATCCGTATATTGCTCCCGCACACTCGGCTGTCGCGCTGTCGTGAACTCCACCTGCCACAGCGTCCACGTATCCCAATTTTGGCCGAGTTGATAAAGTTCCTGAAGCGTTTCCGACCCCGCTGCCAACCCAGGTCGTGTCACGGGCTTTTGAATCTCTGGCGTCAGCGATCGCACCGTCGTGAAATCCCCCACTGGCCAGCCCAAGGTTGAAGCCGCCCGCCATGCATAGTAGGAATCCGGATGCTCCCGCAAAATATAGTCAAACGCCGCCTGTGCCGCCTTGGGTTGCCCTAACTGGCTCGCCCACTTACTAATCCAGAACGCCGCCTCCGGTGCCCGCTCACTCGCCGTATTGTTCACCGTAATCGGCTGCGCCCACGTCCACGCCTCCTGGATCTGGCCCGCCTTCGCCTTCCCCCACGCCGTCTGCCAGCGCCATTCCGCCGTCGCATCTGCTGCGGGATACTTTTCCATCAGGGTTTGACGCACCTGAGCCGCCGATTGGGCACTCCCCAGGGCATCCAGGTGTTTCGCCTTCGCTAACAGGGCATCCGGGGCCTGGTCTGGGAACTTGGCGATCGCCTGATCCAGATACCCGATCGCCGCCTGGGAATGGGGAGCCAACGCCGCCAGCCGCAACAATGCCCGTCCCGCCTGGGGACTATTCGGGAACGTTTTCACCAGCTTTTCATAGCCCGCGATCGCCGCCCCCGTCCGTTCCGCCAACTGGGCACCCCGCGCCGCCCGCCACAGATTTTCTGGATTCGCCGGAGCCTTGGCATAGGCCGCCGCCGCACTGCCATAGAACTGCTTTTCCCAATAGCCGAAGCCCACCGCTTCCCAATCCGCTGGTTTTAACCGGCCACTGTGTTCCTTTACCAACTGATCCAGCAAACTCGTATAGTTCGTCAGGTAATGGCCATGTGCCGCCACCAGCAGCAAGAGGGGCAGGGATTTTGGATCAGCCGCCAGTCGCTTTTGGGCAATCTCCACCGTGCGGGGATGGGATGGGAACTGGGCGATCGCCTGGTCCCAATACGGGGGTTGGTCCTTCCCCAGATGGAAGAGTGCTTCCGCCGCATTAGGATGATCGCTGTAGCGCTCCAACAACGACTGCCATGCCGCCGTCGCCTCCCCCGTCAGGCCACTCACCTGGTACGCCTGGGCCTGCTTCAACGCCACATAGGGAGCCAACACCGGATAATCCTGTTCCAGCCCTTCCAGCCACGGCAACGCCTCCGTTCCCTGCCGCCCGTCAATCAGATCACTGGCCAGCAGATACCGGGCCTGTTCGCGATCGGGCGACTGCCGTCCCTGGGCAATTTCTAATAAATAGGGATACCGGGCCTCCCGGCTCAGGGGGACCAACCGCGAGACCTGGGTAATTTCCTCTGTCAGCAAAGGTTTCACCGTTGACACAGACGGTTGCCCCCACGGTGTCCACCATCCATCACGGTTAACACGGGCCGCTGCCCCAACCAGAACCGCACCGATCGCGATCGCCAGCCCCACACTGGCAACCCGTGGCAACTGCATTTTCTTCGCTGACTTCGATGGCCGTAACATAGCGCCTTGCTCTCTTGGTAATCCCGTGTAATCCCGTGTAATCCCGTGGAGCCCTGTCCTAATCTCAGCTTCACGCCGTGGGCAGGTTGACCCAGTTCCCCTACCCTAGCGCACCCAAGGCCACGATCGTCGCGGCGGTTGAGCTTGGCCCCTAGCCCGTGCGATCGCTGCCGTACCCCTTCCAAAGACCTGTAGATAATAACGATTCTGCCCCTGGGCTGCCAGTCATTCCCCCCATACCCACTTGTCTCGCCCTCCCGGTGACTTGCCGATCGTGACGGGCGATCGGAGCCGGTCAGTCATCAAAATTCGGATAATGTAAATTTTTTTGGCGAAATATTAAAATTTGTTTACAATGGAAGCAGCTTATTTTGCCCCATACCCCATCGGAATTGGGGGAATAGGTGGTTATGAGGTTGCCACTGCCCTTGGGTGGGTTGGTGACTGCCCTAACGTTCTACTTAAACGCAGGAAGAGGATTCTATGCCATTTACACTTGAAGCCGCCCGTGGGATTTTTCCCGAAACCCTGGCTGCTGATGCCGTCCCCGCGACGATCGCTCGCTTCGCTCAACTCAGTGCCGAAGATCAACTAGCGCTGATCTGGTTTGCCTACCTGGAAATGGGTAAAACGATCACGATCGCCGCTCCGGGTGCCGCCAGCATGGTCGTTGCGGAGCGAACCCTTGAAGAAATCGCGGCCATGCCTTTCAAGCAGCAGTCGCAAGTGATGTGTGATCTGGCTAACCGGGCCGATACCCCCATTTGTCGTGCCTATGCCACCTGGACACCCAACATCAAACTTGGCTTTTGGTATCAATTAGGGCAATGGATGGAAGCGGGTAAAGTCGCCCCTATTCCTGAAGGTTATCAACTCTCTGCTAACGCCGCCGCCGTGCTTCAGGCGATCCGTAACCTCGACTCAGGGCAACAAATTACTGTGCTGCGTAACGCTGTGGTAGACATGGGGTTTGATCCCAACAAGCTGGGCAGCTTTAACCGCGTGGCGGAACCCGTGGTTGTGCCCACTGCCTATGAAAAGCGCACGAAGGTTTCCATCCAAGGGGTTACCAATCCGACAATCCTGAGCTACATGGATAACTTGAATGCGAATGACTTCGACGCGCTGATTGATCTCTTTTTACCGGATGGTGCCCTGCAACCGCCCTTTCAACGCCCGATCGTCGGTCATGAAGCTATTCTGCGCTTTTTCCGCGAGGAGTGCCAAAACCTGAGGTTGATGCCCGAACAAGGGGTGGAAGAACCCAAAGACGCGGATGGCTTCACCCAAATCAAGGTTACGGGCAAGGTGCAAACGCCCTGGTTTGGCAATGCGGTTGGGATGAATATTGCTTGGCGTTTTCTCCTGAATCCTGACAATAAGATTTTCTTTGTGGCGATCGATCTCCTGGCCTCGCCGAAGGAATTGCTGAACCTCGTTCGCTAGTGGTAGTCACGATTTTAGTCGTTGCAGGCTGAAGCCTGCACTACAAACCTTGCAGACATACAACAGAAGTTTCCTGGGGGCGAAGCGATTCGCTCCTAGGATATTAATGCGTTATGAAAATGTTAATGCGTTAGGAAGATGAATGGTTCAGAGTGGGCAAAATCTGACGGTGAACGGTGGGTCGTGCGGTGAGCGTTGGCTAGGCTTAGGGATCGCGGTCGGGTTACTGGCAGCATGGCTGCTGAGTTTCGGTATCCTGGCACATTATCCCCCGCACCTGTGGTCAGGGTTTGGTCTGGGAGTCGCGATCGTCCTGCGAACCCTCCTCCAAACGGGGTTATTTATTGTTGCCCACGATGCTATGCATCAGAGCCTCTTGCCCCAACATCTGCGTCTGAATCATGCCCTGGGTGCGATCGCCCTATTTAGCTACGCGGGCCTTGATTACCCATATTGTCGTCACCATCATTTTCGGCACCACCAAAACCCAGGGCAAACCCAGGATCAGGACAGTCGCGGCCAAGGTCGGGGGCCTGCGATCTGGTACTACCAGTTCCTCACGAATTATCTGGATACCAGGCAAATGCTACGGTGTTGCCTAGTCGTTCTTATCTTATTGAGTTTCTCCTATCTGTGTGACCGCAATCTTCAGGAAAGTTGCCTCAAGGTTTTGTGTTTTTATCTGTTACCCCTATTCCTAAGTTCTCTTCAACTCTTTATTTTTGGGACGTATCTACCCCATCGTAAGATAGCGGGTGAACCCAGAAATATACACCATAGCCGTAGCTTAGCCTATCCGCCGTGGTTATCCTTTCTGGCGTGTTATCACTTTGGCTACCATTGGGAACACCACGAATATTCCCATTTACCCTGGTACGAACTTCCCAAGATCCATCAACAGCTTCTCAAGGGGAGAGAACCTGCACAGTAGTCGATCGCTAGGGCGATCCTAGCGATCCTTCGAGTGGGCTTTACAGCACTTCCATATTTAGTGAGATACAGACAAGGGGCTTAAGCCCCTTGTTTACAAGGCTTGACAGTACTTCATTAGGGAGGGAACGGCTGTATCCGATCATCCTAGTTTTTTCCATAGCTTTTGCTACCGTTTTCACAACATCACTCGCATTCTCTAGATACTGCCTAGAAATAATGCAATTTTTTCCATAGAGAAAGCGATCTTATTGTCGCAAGTGTTTTATAATACTAAAGTCGTTCATCCGGTTTCCTAATCATTGGGAATTAATGCTGGTTTGTATTGCAGGCCGGATTTATTTTTAATGTTCTTAAGATGCCTTTAGAAAGTTTATCTTGGTCAGATCAAGAGGAGCAAATTGCCCGCCAAGTGTGTGAGCTAGCCTATCGTCGAGAACTGAGTGCCACCTTGGCCTATGTCCGTCAAGTTGCGGCGACGATCGATAGTCCCGACGCCCTTTGGCAACTTCATGATTTCCTCAGCGCCAAACGCCATGAGATGGATGGTAAATATGATGCGCGATCGTCGATGCTCATCTTTGTTTTTGCCGATCTGATAAAAAATGGCTGGATTTCCTTGGAAGAACTGCAAGGTTTGGATAAGGAAAAGTTGACTAGAATTGCAGCTTTAACGCGTATATAGCTCACGATCGAGGCTGACTGCGGGCGAATGACGCTATAGCGGTAGTCACGCTCATTAGGACATTTCAAAGGCTGTGATCAACAAGGGGCTTAAGCCCCATGTCCTAACCTGAATGACGATGGCTATAGGAGGCTGCCGTAATTGAGCCGTTGGTAGCGCCAGGAGCCGTCAAACAGAGGGGCGCAGGACGGTCCTACGGGGGGGTGTCGCACCAGTTCCGTCGCATTATCCCCGTGACGAGCAGGCGGCTGAGCACTCCCTTGCCATGCTGGCTCTAGCTTCTAGTACAGCAAACATAAAGTTTCGCAACGTTCGTAGTGCCGGCTAAAGCCAGCACTACGAACGTTGCAGAATTTACTTTTCGAGCTACTAGCACAGTGTGATTATCGTGTTAAAGCCCGCTCTAGGGTTTGCGGTAGTTCCACCGTAAAGCACGTCATCCCGGCTTCACTTTCCGCCCAAATCCGGCCCCCCAGTTGCTTGACCCGCTGTTCCACAAGGGCCAACCCTAAGCCTGTCCCCCCATACTTCCAGGGATCGGCGCTGGGCACACGGTAAAACTTTTCAAATAGATGGGGCAACTCTTCCGGGGGAATGGTAATGCCGGAATTACTGACCGTGAGATACACCTGGGCCGCCTGGGCCGACAGTTGGACGCGGATGACTTGTCCGGCGGGGGTATATTTGCAGGCGTTATTGAGCAGTTCCTTAAGAATATGTTCCAGATAGATACGATCGGTCGTGATCAAGGGCAGTGTTGGCTCGATGTCAATAAAGAGGCGTTGATTCTGGCTACGAATGCGATCGTCAAATAGCTCCAGCACACAGGGTAGCCAGGTGTGTAAATCGAGGACGGTCAGTTCTAAGGAAACCCGGCCCGCCTCTAAGCGAGAGAGGTCCAACAGATCGTTCACTAGGTTGAGTTCCTCTTGATATTGATGGCGCAGGATTTGGAGATAGCTGATCGCCCGATTCGGCGTCAGGCGCAGGTTAACCTCCGCGTTTTCTTGGAATAGGTTGGGTTGGGTGAGAAACAACTCCAACATTTGAATTGCATTGTTCATATTCGACAGGGGCGTCCGCAATTCATGGGAAATCGTACTGAGAAAATCGTCCTTGAGCCGATTCAGGCGGCCTAATTCCTCTACCTGGGCCTGGGCGGCGACATAGAGCCGTGCCTGTCGAATGCCGATCGCGCAATGGTTAGCCACCTGTTGCACGAGTCGGACTTCCGAGTCGCTAAAGACGTGGGACTGGCGTTTGAATAACCAGAGATCGCCGATCACCCCCTGATCGTCCACGATCGGGTAGGCCAGGATGGCATATTGGCGGCGAACGGGCCGTACGATCCCTGAAGCAATAAAACAAAAGTGACAGTACTCACTCTGTAGAAGTTGGGCATACACCGCTGCCTCAATCCCCTCGGCTAAGGGGATCGAGGTCCCTTGGGCGGGTGGCAAGTTCTGGGTGTACTCATGGCGGATTGTCGAGACCGTGTGTTCGGTGTTGTAGATCCCGGTGTCACAACAGGCGAGGTTAAGGCCCAGGGCCAATTCCTGGACGGCAGCTTGTAGGATTTGATCCTCGTCGATCGATCGCCGCACTTTATCCGTAATACGTTGCAGGAGGGCCTCAAAGTGGAGCATTTGCTCTAATTGGGCCGTGCGTTCCTGGACTTGTTGCTCTAGGCTCTGGTTCAGTTGTTGGACGGTTTGATAGAGTTCGGCTTGCTGAATAGCAATGCTAATTTGTCCCACCAGTTGCAGCAGGAGCGCTATGCCGATCTCTGGCCACGATCGCGGCGCGTGACAATCATGGGCTACCAATACCCCCCACAGGGTGTCGCCATGCCGGATGGGCACCATCAGCATGGCCCCAATCTGGAAAAATTCCAGGAAGTCCTGGGTTGCTGGCGGCAGGTCCAACGCTTGAAGGTCGGCAACGGTGTAGGGTAATCCGGCCTGGAGGTCAGCCAGTATGGACGCCGACTGGAGCCACGGGTCCCGCAGCAGCCACCCCAGCATCGACAGGCACCCCGTACTCACGGCTTCCGCCCGTACGGTTACGTCATACCCCGTTCGCACCGTGTTGCCCTCAGTCGCTTGACCCGGCCAAGGGGTGGCATCGATATCAATGGCGGGATGGAGTTGATAGACCAACACCCGATCGACCTGGAGGAATTGGTGAACTTCCACCACCGCCGTATTCAAGATCTGATCTAACTCCAGGGATTGATGGATATGCTGGGTCATCAGGCGCATCAGGTATTCCTGTTCGCCCTGGTAACGCAGGGTCGCTTCCGCTTGCTTCTGTTGGGTAATATCGCGAACAATACCCGTCATTTGCGGCGGCCCATCCGGCAGCCCATCCTGCTCGGTCGTAAAAACCGTTGCCCACAGAGCCACCCAGCGTTCCTCGTGGTCGGGCAGTTGTAGGCGGTATTCCAAATGGCAAGGGGTCTGCTGGGCGAAGCTGGCGGCGATCGCCTGGGTGACCCGATCGCGATCGTCGGCATGAATGCGCTCCCAAAGGGCCGCCTGATCAATGCGGTTGTCGGTTGCGGTCAGGCCGTAGATAGCTTGGGTCCGTTCTGACCCGGTTAGCCAGGGAGCATCGGGCGCCAGCCATTCCCAGGTACCCAGCGCTGCGGCCTCCAGGGCCAGACGTAACCGTAGTTCCTGGCTACGCAGGTGTTGTTCCGCTGCCCGTTGCTCCGTAATATCCGAAAAGGAGATGACACTGGCCTGGGGGGTTTGGTCATCGGCCTGGAAAATCGGTTGGGCATTGACCAACAACCATCGCAGGTGACCATCGGGTCGATAAATCCCCATGATCACGTGGGATTGGGGTTGACCCGTGCGCAGGGCAACCACCAACGGGTAATCCTGGACTAAAAAGGGAGAGCCGTCCTCATGAATGGTCCACCAGATCAGCTCAGTTGCGGTTTTGCCCAGGAGCTGATCCTGGGGCAATCCCAAGATCTTTTCAGCAGCCGTATTACAGGCAATGATTTGGCCATCGGCCTGTTGCAGGATAATCCCCTCGCTAATCGCTTCCACCACCGAACGGTAGCGGGCCTCACTTTCCCGCAAGCGCCTTTCCGATTGCTTGAGTGTCGTCACGTCCTCAATCAAGACATAGAAGCCGAGAACCCGGCCATCGGTATGGCGGTGGGGCACATAACTGACGTGGACATCATGCGCTTGCTGGTGACAATCCGGCAGGATCGCGTCAAAGTCCACGGGTTGGCCCCGGAGGACGGTGTGGATTTGGGCTTGGACCTGGCGATAGTAGGGTTTTTTGAGGATGGTGTGCATCTGACGCCCCACAATGTGGTCACGATCGCGGCCAAACCAATTGGCATACTGCTGATTCACAAACTGGTAGCGTTGTTGAGCATCCACATAGGCAATCAGGCAGGGCACAGAATCCGTAATCAGACGAATTTGGGCTTCCCGCGCCTGAAGGGTTGCCTCGGCTTGTTTGCGATCGCTAATATCAAAGGCAATCCCCAGGGTTGCGGTTTGACCAGCTAACTCAATGGGCCGATCGCTGAAGGCCAGCCAACGCTCTTCACCCGATTGGGTCAGGATTTTGACCTCGATTTGCGGCGGAAGAGGGGCAAGCTGGGTTGAGGGAGAAGCCCCAGCCCGGGCGGGGTGAACTGAATCGGAGCCGGATGGGTGAGGGGTGAAGGTTCGATACCTCTCCCAAAAGGACTGCCGGAAATCGGGGTGGATAAGGGTATCCAGGGACAGGTTGAGGAGTTGCTCACGCTCGTAGCCCGTGATGACCGTGGCACTGGAGTTCACATAGAGGATATCCGTATCCTGGAAAATCAGAACCGCTGCGGGTAGGGCCTCGGTCAAAGTGCGGAATTGTTTTTCACTATCGCGCAGGCTTTTCTCGGCGAGCTTGCGATCGTGGATATCCTGAACCGTGCCGAAGATAAGCTGGGGTTGGTTGGCCCCAGGGGTGGCCATCAAGGTTTGGCAACTGTGCAGCCAGCGCCATTCCCCATCCGATCGCAAAAATCGGAATTCGGTTTCCAGGGGGGTGTCTTGGCCGGAAGTAATGAATGGTTGCAGCGTTGCGACTACCCGATCGCGATCCGCCGGGTGAACCCAGTCCAGTAGCTCGGTTGCCGCCAACGCCTGAAGCTCCTCCGGCAAATACCCCATTAATTCCGTGATCCGGGTATTGATATAGGTAATTTGCTGGGTGGACAGATCATAGAGATAGATGATGTCGGGTGAAATATCCAGGATTTGCTGATTAAGCTGCTGGCTCGCTTGTAATTCCTCCTCTACCTGTTTGCGATCGCTGATATCCACCAGCACGCCGCGCAATTTCACAGGTTGCTGTTGCACCTTCACCACGGTTACAAAGTCGCGAATCCAGACCACCGCTCCCGTTGCCGTCAGCATCCGGTACTCAAAGTGAAAATCATCCTCCACCTGGCTAAGGGAAAAACAAGTCGTCACCGCTACCTCGCGATCGTCGGGGTGAATGCTTGCCTGCCACAGGCTGGCATCCGCTAGCCACTGGTCTGGGGTATAGCCGAGAATTTTTTCGAGTTTCTGGCTGACAAAGGTAAAGCGCTCACTGAGAAGGTCAAATTCCCACACAATGCCATCCAGCGAATGCAACAAATCTTCGTAGCGTGGTTGGGCCTCGCGGGCGCTTGTCTCGGCGACTAGGGTGGTGGCAGCAGCGACGTGGGGGGGGATCTCCTCGGCACCGAGTGGCTCGGCGATCGTTTGCAATTGCCACAACTGATGCCCTGGGATGAAATCGTCATGCACGGTCGATCGCACGTACCAAAGGCTACCGTCTTGCCGGTATAGGGCCAATGGCATGGGGGTATTGGGGGCGATCGCAGACGGTAACGGCTGATCAGCATAGGCTTCCAGGACTGTCCCTAAGGGCGGAGGCGGAGGATACGCCGGAGGCGACATTCCACCCGTAGGTAGCCCATTAGGATGCTGCACCAGGGCTGATAAACGCCGATTACAGAGGTCCGCCGGGGCATAGCCCAACCCAACCCCAGCGGCTGGATTCGCCGCCACAATTTCCTGCCCCGCCGTCTGCACCAGTAATAACCCGTCCGATGCCAACTCAAACAGAGTCTGCGCCTGGGCATCCATTAAGCCCGACAACGCTGACTGATCCCGACTCGCGGGGGAATGGGAATGGCTGGCCTTGGGCATCACAACCGACACCTCGCGAGCAGCAAACCCGTTGGTGTTACCAGGTCAGCAGGGGTGAGGGTAATGGCTACATAGTTTTGACTAAGGGGGCGGAGAACAGTCATCACGAATCCTGGTTATCCATCCATGTTGATCCTACGCATAGCCGCACGATTTCTCTGGCAAAGGTGAAAAAACGTCAAGAAGGATACCGACAAAGTCTAGCGAAATGGTCCTATGGGCAGGTTACCCTCATCGTCTTCAGTCTTAGAATTCCCTTCGTGCTAACCGAAATCGCCTAAAACCCTGAAATGCCTCGCGAATCTTCATGTAACAGGCGGTGTCGGTAAAGAAAAATGAAGGGGCTGACTGTTACCTGAGCGTGATGAGCCATTAATCCTTGATGGTCTAGTAAACCTAAGTCATGCCTAAAATGACGGATTGTCGGTCGATGTCGAGCCTGCGAGACCCAACCTACCCAATCAACTGCCCAATCAACCTTGACAGACGACTCGTCAAAAAAACGACTCAAAAACTCCCCACTACGGATGGCTCCGAAGGAGGCGTGAGACCAAGACTAAAACCACAACGATGATTTCGTGGCTGCCAGGGGGTTAAAACTGGGAGGATTAGCCCCCAGATGCCCGATGCCAAAAGGGTTGAGCAGGCGGAAGGGGCCACCGGTATTGGCGAAGTCCCATAACGAACCCCTCAAACGAACCCCTCAATAGATCAGCAGATCAGCCTGTGGGTTAGCTCTGGGCGTCGGGGCGCATGGGTTGGTAGGGGGATCATCATTGCGGCCCCCGATCGGCCCCCACGACTACCAGGGACGATGCCAATCGCCTGGGGCTAGGCCGTGAGGGGGGAGGACGATCGCCGTGATAGTGGCGGAACTCACGGGTGAGAGTGGGCTTACCCACGGGTGATGGTGGCGCAAAGTGCGCGTGATACCGATCAAGACCAGGACTATTAGGGGAGGGATCTCGCACGCATCCTTCCGGTTATAGTGAGTGAGGGAATACGGGAGTGAATTATGCGGATTTTGTTTGTTGCAGCCGAAGCTTCCCCGATCGCGAAGGTGGGGGGGATGGGTGATGTCGTTGGCTCACTACCCAAGGTGCTGCGGGCGATGGGGCATGATGTCCGCATTTTCCTGCCCTACTACGGCTTTTTACCCGACAAGTTAGAAGTGCCGGGGGAACCTATCTGGGGCGGGATGGCCATGTCCCAGGGCTTTGCGGTCTATGAAACCCGGCTTCCCAACACGGATGTACCGCTCTATTTGCTGGGGCATACAACATTTTTGCCCCGCCGGATTTACTACGGTGAGGATGAGGAGTGGCGATTCACCTTTTTTGCCAATGCCGCAGCGGAATTTGCCTGGAACTACTGGAAACCCCATATTATCCATTGCCATGACTGGCACACGGGTATGATCCCGGTTTGGATGCACCAGACCCCGGATATTGGCACCGTCTTTACGATTCATAATTTGGCCTATCAAGGACCTGGACGCGGCAAATTAGAAAAAATGACTTGGTGTCCTTGGTATATGCAGGGACATAATGCAATGGCTGCTGCCGTCCAATTTGCCGATCGCGTGAATACGGTTTCACCCACCTATGCCCAGCAGATTCAAACCGCAGCCTATGGGGAACGTTTAGAGGGCTTACTGTCTTTTATTAGTGGTAAACTATCCGGTATTATTAATGGTATTGATACCGAGCAGTATAATCCTGCGACCGATCGCCACATTGCGAAAACATTTACCGCACAAACCCTCAACGATCGCCTTGCTAATAAGGTAGCCCTTCAGGAAGAAGTGGGCCTAGAAATTAATTCCCAAGTCTTTCTCATGGGTATGGTGGCCCGGTTAGTGGAGCAAAAGGGTCTGGATTTGTTGTTCCAGATTATCGATCGCTTCCTCTCCTATACCGATGCCCAGTTTATCCTGTTGGGGACAGGTGAACGCTACTACGAAAACCAGGCATGGGAATTGGCGAAGCGTTACCAGGGCCGGGTGGCGGCGTGTTTGCTCTATAACGACACCCTTTCCCGCCAAATCTATGCGGGGTCGGATGTATTTTTGATGCCTTCCCGGTTTGAACCCTGTGGCATTAGCCAAATGATTGCCCTGCGCTATGGCTGTGTTCCCGTAGTGCGGCATACGGGGGGGTTAGTCGATACGGTTTTCCACCACGAACCCGCTGCCCAATCGGGGAATGGCTATTGTTTCGATCGCTATGAACCGCTGGACTTCTTCACCTGCATGGTTCGCGCCTGGGAAGGGTTCCGTTACAAGGATGCGTGGCGGGCACTGCAACAACGGGGCATGGCCGCCAATTACAGTTGGGATCAGTCAGCGCAGGCGTACCTGAAGCTCTACGAGGCGATCGTGCAGGAAAATCCTGACATTGCCGCGTCGGTAGCCGCCCTCCAGGCCACGGAAGCTACCGTGGCCATGCCCCCAGAACCCGCCACTAACGCGTCCAGCCCGATGGCGGAAGCTGAAGCCGCCGCGATCGGCCCAGACCCATCGACGGCTCCTGTTCCAGAAGCCTCGTCAGAAACTGACGCGGCGATCGCACCGGCAATGTCCCCAGAGCCTGCCGCCGAGGGGGGACCCCCCGCCGTCGAGCCAGCAGCCACACCTGGGGTGGTGACTGAAGGCCTGCCTAGCCCGGTGACTGACATGGCTGAGGATACGGATATTGCTGAGGATGAGGCAGGGCTAGGTGAGGCTCCCCCCGCTGCCCAGGCGATCCTGGCTGAGACAACCCCAGCCAGCGAGGATCAGGGCATCCAGGAACCCATGCCTGCTCAAGATACCCCAGCGATCGTGGAGCCAGCCCTGGCCGAGGAGCATGACTCCCAGGCTGGGGCTGTGGTGCCAACAGCGGCTGAGGCGCGGGGAGCTGAGGCGGCTGAGGCTGAACCCGTTGTCGGTGAGGCAGATCCCACTGGGACTGCCGACGGCCCTCCCCCTGGGGCAGGATCACCCCCGATCGCCGACTCCCCTGAGGATCTGGCGGAGGTGATGCCGGATGCGGTTACGTCCCCCACCGACACCGCCCTAACGGCAACCCCAGCCATCGCAGCACCTGTGGTTGAGCAAACCGAAGCGCAAAGTGAAGTGCAAACCGAAGCGGCTCCACCCATAGAATCAGCCTTGACCGCGATCGCAGCCGAGGCCCCAACGCCAGAGGCGCTCACCGCCCCAATTGCAGATGAACCAACCGGGGACGAATCCGCTCCCACCGCGTTGGCGAGTCCCCCTGGGGAAGATTCTTCACTGGTGGCGGCTGAGCTAACCTCGCCAGCAGCCGTTCCCCCACCAGAGACAAACACCCTAGCCGCGATCGCCGCCCCGCCAT
>NZ_JBRCAD010000049.1:0-7813 GCF_053493415.1 Trichothermofontia sp.
GTACCTGCACTCTGGTAGGTTGATACAGCACTTCCACACCCGGTGAGGTCCAGGCAAGGGGCTTAAGCCCCTTGTTCACAAGGCTTGGCAGTACTTCATTAGAGAGGGAACGGCTGTAGCATCAGGAAATCACACATTAAACGGGGGCTAGCCGTCTCGGCTGTTGCTGAAAGTAGGATAGCCGTCTCGGCGGTCTCCGGGGCAGGCAGGATGCCTACCCCACAACATCCAGCCCAGGTCTCCGGGGCAGGCAGGATGCCTACCCCACAACATCCAGCCCATCTAAAATCTAAAATCCCAAAATCTAAAATCCCACCTAGCAGGATATCTACCCCACAACTGTTGTTCAATAGTTTTTTCTGAGGATAGGTATTCTCGGCCTGTCTCGTCTTGGGATAGGCTTTGGGTCTGTCCTGTTGATTTGTTTGCGTGCTGGTGCTATGCCCGATCCCATTATTGCTGCCAATGCCTGCCTGCTGGAACCCGGTACCCTATGGGAGAAGGTCAGACAACGCACGATCGCGGCCTTAGACTGTGGTGCCCTACAGCCCCTCGCGACGGATTCCGAAGTCATTGAAGCAGGGGGTATTGCTTTTGTGGTGCGCATCTTGGCCAACTTGGCCCGGAAGGAGCTAGCCCAGCAGCAACGCCAAATTCAGCCAGAAACAGACAAACCCGTTAATCCATTTCTGCCCTACGATCCCCATTTATTCGTGGCTGATCTCACCCCTAGCCATCTGTGTTTATTGAATAAATTTAATGTAGTGGATCACCATATCTTGATGGTTACCCGTGCGTTTGAAACGCAAACCAGTTGGCTAAATGCTAATGATTTCTTTGCCCTTTGGTTGTGTTTGCGGGAGATGTCAGGTTTAGCGTTTTACAACGGTGGGGCCGCAGCGGGAGCCAGTCAGCCACATAAGCATTTGCAACTCATTCCCTTAACCGAGGCGGAAATCCCCATTACGCCCGTACTGGCAACAGCCCAGTACCAGGAGGCGATCGGTCTCATCCCAAATTTTCCCTTTGTGCATGGGCTAGTGCGGTTAGCGTTGCCCTCCACGATCGCCCCGGAGCAGGCGGTCCAACGACTGTTAATAGCCTACGAAACTCTATTAAAAGCAGTCGGGCTGCATCCAGGAGAACTGCAACCGGGGGCCGAACAAACGGGGGCCTACAATCTGCTGTTAACGCGGGAATGGATGCTGTTGGTGCCGCGATCGCAGGGGAGTTACGCCACGATCGCCGTGAATGCCTTGGGGTTTGCGGGGGCATTATTGGTTAAAGATAAGGCCCAGTTAGAGCACTTGAAACAGGTGCAGATTTTTACGGTTTTGCAGCAGGTTGGCCTGCCTCGCCGGATTAGCTGACGCGAGGCTCCGCGCCTCAATGCGTCCTGCAAGGTATCCCGCAACCCACTGGCCCATCCTGAGAGGACGTTTTAAAAGGGGGATCGCAGTTAAAACCGCGACTACGAACCTCGACATTTGGCTGTCCTAAGGGTTGCTTGGCGTTTGTAGTAGCGACTTCAGTCGCCAAAACGACTGATTTCTGGACTTGTCAAACACCCTTTTACGGCGACGGTGGGCGGGGGGATTAAGAATTGTGGGGATTTTCCCATTCTGCCGGAGCAATTCGCTATGACAGGGAAAAGATCGACGCCGTTCACGGCGGGTCTTCAGCGGAGAATCGCGATCGCCTTGCGGGGATCGTGACACAATTACGGGTGAGGAAATCGGGGTTATGGGGTGGCAACGAGTCGGGCAACGGGTGTGGGCTAGGGTGCGGCGTGGCTGGCGACGGTTATCCCGGCGGGTAGGCGTATGGTTTGTTCTGGGATTAGTCCTGGTGCTGGGCATTCATGCCTGCCAGGTGGCCGAGATCCGACCGGAGCCAGAACCCGCGATGCTCGTCGAAGCCGTCCCCACGCCCGAACTGCCGGATTGGATTGAGCAGATCAGCCCCACCGATGAGGCCGACCCATTGGCCCAGATCCGCATTCGCTTTAAGCATCCCCTGATCGGTGTGGAAAGCTTGGAAAGCCCAGATGTTGAAAAGATCCTGAAACAGGTGCAGATCCAGCCGAAACTGCCGGGGCAATTCCGGTTGTTGACCCCGCGCATGATTGGCTTCCAGGGCGATCGCGCCCTCCCCGGTGCCACCCGTATGCGGGTGACGCTGAAGGCGGGGTTAGGGGATCTGGAAGGCAACCGTCTGGATCAGGACCTTGTTTGGACCTTCAATACCCCTCTGATTCAACTGACAAATTTGCCGGGGACTGATTGGGAAGGCAACCCTGATCCCACGCCAATTACCCTCGAACCGACCCTTAAACTCACCTCCAATGTTGAACTCAACCTGGCTTCGTTAGAGAAGCAGGCTAAACTCACATCGGAAGCGACAGAAACAACGATTAATCTCAAAGCTAGTCTGGAGGAAGCGACGGCTGAACCGGCTGACTTTACCGATCCGCAAACCGAATTTAATCCCGCTCGTCGCACCTGGCACTATACATTGACCCCGCGACGATCGCTGCAACAGGCCACGGATTACACCTTTGTGGTTGAGGCAGGACTGGAACCGGCCCAGGGCAATTTGGTCAGCGAAACGACGTACACCAGCCAGGTGAAAACCTACAGTCCCTTGGCATTGGAAAAACTGGAATTTTACGGCAAACCCGATGCGGGGGGCACCTACGGACGTTTTGAACAAGGGGCTGCCCAACTGCGGTTTAATAACGGTCTCGTTGCTGCGTCTGCCACCAAAGCTATCACGGTTTCCCCAGCCCCCAGGGAAGGGATTCCCCTCATCCGGGCCTATGATGGCGATAATTTGGTGGGCTTGAACCCCTATGCCCTGGAACCCGATACACGTTACACGATTACGATCGGGGCTGATCTAGAGGATCAGTATGGGCAAAAACTGGGTGAGACGAAAACCGTCAGCTACGAAACGGGCAATGTTGCGCCGGAGATCTGGGCACCCACGGGTTTAAATATTTTCCCGGCGGGTCAAGATCTGCAACTCAATGTGTCGAGTGTGAACCTGCCGCAACCGGAATTCCGGGCCAGTTTTAAGGTCATGGAACCGGCAGATTTGGTCTATTTCGACTCCGCCTATCCTAGGGGCGAAGGTACCGAATTGCTGTCCGCTGTGGGGAGTTGGTCCCGGCAAACTATTACTAATCAACCGAAGAATGAAACCGTAGACACCGCGATCGATCTCAAGCAACAATTGAGGGGCGATACCGGGATGTTGGCCTATGGCATTCAGGCCCGCACTAACCGTTATGTGGAAGAAGGGGTTGAAAAGTGGCGAGAACCGAATTTCTACGGCATGGTGCAATTGACTAATTTGGGGGTCTTTGCCCAGTGGTTTCCGGAAAGTGGGTTAGTGCGCGTCCATCACCTCAGCGATGGACAACCAGTGGCCAATGCCGATGTGGAAATTTACCGTTCCCGGCTGGCGGAAAAATCCCGTAGTCCGGTGAATGCCTGCGCCACGGGAAAAACCGATACAGCGGGAATGTTGGTTTTAAATGCAGCGGCGCTACGTCAATGTATGGCGGGAAATTCGACGTTCCAAAAACCGCCAGAGTTGGTCATCATTGCCCGTGAAGCCCAGGATTGGGCCTTTACCCGTACCTATGAATTTAGCGGCGGCTATGGCTATGGCATTGATGCTGATTGGGATGGCGAGGGACCGATTGCACGCGGCGTGATTTTCTCCGATCGCCAACTGTATCAACCCAATGAAACGGTCTGGTTAACGGGGGTTGCCTATTACCTGGATAAGGGCAATTTAGTCCAAAGTAAAAACACGGCCTATCAAATCACGCTTGAACGTCCGGATGGACAAAAACGCGAGTTAGGGCGGCAAACTACGAATCAATTTGGCACCTTTTCCCAGGAATTAAAACTGGAAGCCAATCAACCGCTGGGCGTTTATCGGGTGCTGGCGAAGGCGGATAAGGGGGTTGAACTGCGGGGAGAGTTTCGCGTCGCTGAATTTAAGCCGCCCAATTTCAAAGTCGATCTCACCCTGGACCGTGAGGCCAATAAGGCTAATCAAGTGCTAGCTGTTGCGGGCGATCGCATTAATGCCAATGCCCAAAGTAACTATCTCTTTGGTCCCCCCGTGGAAGGTGGCAGCGCCAGTTTCTATGTCACCCGGCGGCGATCGGACTTTCGACCGGAAGACTGGCAGGCGTTCTCGTTTGGTCGCCAATGGATTTGGCCGGAAGAGCAACCCACGATTACTGCCGAGGTGCTGCAACGCCAAATGGCTTTGGATGCGACGGGAAAAGCCAGTCAAACTGTCACCATTGGCCAGGATCTTCCCTTCGCGGTGGATTACCGCATTGATGTGGAAGTGAAGGATGTTTCTAATTTAAGTGTGGCGGCTTCCCAAACTGTGACCGCTCTCCCCAGCGATCGCCTGATTGGTCTGAAAGCTGATTTCCTGGGGGAAGCGGGTAAACCCTTAGACCTGGAATTCATTGTTACCAACCCAGCCGGTCAAGCGCTGGCGGGGGAAGCCGTGAAGCTGGAACTGCAACGGATGGCATACCGCAGTGTGACCCAGGTGATTGAGGGGGGCGAACGGGCACGCAATCAGGTGGAATATACAACCGTGGCCGATCAAACGGTGCGTTCGCGCAACGAGGCCACGACGGCCACCCTCACCCCGCCCGAAGCGGGACCCTATCGGATTCGGGCCACCTTCCCCAATCGCCGCGATGAGGCCAGTGCGACTGATGTCCAACTGTGGGTGACGGGTGAGGGCACCGTGCGCTGGTGGGGGCGGGATAACAATCGTCTGGATGTGCGCCTGGATAAGTCGGAGTACCAGGTGGGAGACACGGCGACGGCGTTAATCCAATCCCCCTATCCCGAAGGCGAAGTGTATTTTGCGGTCGTGCGCCACGATCGCCTTTATGAGCAGGTGATTCCCGTTAAAGGCGGGGCACCCCAAATCCAGTTTCAAATTACGCCAGAGATGCTGCCCAATGCGGCGGTGCAAGCGGTTCTGGTGCGGCAGGGTAAACCCCTCTCGCCAACAGAACCTGTCGAGGTAGAAAATCTGGCTCGAATTGGCTTTGCGCCCTTTAAGGTGGGCATTGCCCAAAAACGGCTCCAGGTGGCGATCGCGCCGACCCAGGAGACCCTCGCGCCCGGTGACCGCCAAACCGTGAATTTCCAATTGACGGATGCGGACGGCAACCCCACGGCGGGCCAAGTGACGGTGCTGGTGGTGAATGAGGCGGTATTGCAACTCAGCGGTTATCGGCCCCCGGATTTGGTGGAGACGGTCTATGCAGAGCAGCCGATCGCGACCCGGTTTAGCGACAACCGGCCCAACGTGATCCTGAACCAACTGGCCTCGCCCCTGGATAAGGGCTGGGGCTATGGCGGGGGCTTCCTCGCCGGGGCAGCGAATACACGGGTCCGGCGTGAGTTTCAACCTGCCGCCTACTACAACGGCTCGGTGCTGACCGACACCCAAGGCAAAGCCACGGTAACCTTCTCTTTGCCAGATGATCTCACCACCTGGCGGGTGATGGCGGTAGCCGCAACGACGGATGCCCGCTTTGGTCAGGGGGAGGCCACCTTCCAGACGACCCAACCCTTGGTGACGAACCCGATCCTGCCCCAGTTTGCCCGACCCGGCGATCGCATCGAAGCGGGACTCTCAGTCACCAACACCACAGGGCAGGCAGGAAATCTCCAGGTTACCGGGTCCCTCACTGGCCCGATCGCCTTTGCTGACGGTAAACCCGCGAGTCTCAATACGCGATCGCAAACGGGCACCCAAGCCTATCGCTTCCCGATCGTTGTGGAACAGGCGGGTGAGGCCACGGTGCAGTTTAACAGCCAGTTGAACACTGCCACGGATGCCTTTGAAGTGCCGTTACCGATCCGGACGCTGGAAGTCACGGAGCAGGTGGTGGAAACGGGAACGACGCGCGATCGCGCCCAGGTGGCGTTAAATATCGATCGTAAGGTCAACCCCGATGCGGGCGGTCTGGACATCAATCTGGCCAGTACGCTATTGCCCGAAATGACAGTCCCGGCCCAAACCCTGCTTGCTGAAGAACCCTGGCCGTTCCTGGAAAGTCTGGCCAGTCGGTTAGCGATCGTCACGAACCTGCAACAGTTGACCCAACGCTATCCCCAGTTGAGCGTCACCACCGATCAACCGCTAGACACAATCCAACGGGAGACCCTCGCCCAACTGCAACGGCTCCAGCGTCCCGATGGCGGCTTTGCGGCATGGCCCGGTGCTGAGCAATCCGATCCGTTTGTGACCCCCTATGTGGCGCAAGTGCTGGCCCAATTGCAACCCGCAACGGGGACCGGCCAAGCGGGGGCGATTCCCCTACCGACGGCGACCCCCATTCCAGCCAACCTGATCGATCCGCTTAAGACCTATTTGGGTAAGGTGCTAGCTGATCCGGGCCAGTATGGTTTCTGTGAGGAGGCGTTGTGTAAAGCACAGGTACGGCTGGAAATCCTCCGGGGACTAGCAGCCCTGGGCGATCGCCGCAGTGATTTCTTGGCCGATATCTACGGCCAACGTCATGAGTTGGATTTAGTGGCGCAGATCAAACTGGCTCGCTATTTGCAGGCATTCCCCGATTGGCAACCGGAGGCGCGATCGCTCACCACCCAAGTTCAGGAAAACCTAGCTGAATCCGGGCGATCGACGACGGTAAACTTACCCCGCACTTGGCGCTGGCTCAGTTCACCCACGGTCGCCCAAGCAGAAGCGTTGCACCTTGCCCTGGAACAGTCTGCGGATGCCACCACCCTAGACCGATTGCTCCAAGGGTTGCTCAACCAGCAACGTGAGGGGACCTGGGGCAATAGCTATGACACGGCCTCGGCCCTGTCGGCCTTGGTGGCCTATAGCCAGACCCAAGCGACACCACCCAATTTCACGGCCACGGCCAGGTTAGACCGTAAGACCTTACTAGAAGCAGCTTTCCAGGGCTATCGCCAACCCAATGCCAGTGTGAGTGTGCCAATGGCGGGCCTGCCCAAGGGGAAACACAATCTCCAATTGCAAAAAACGGGTGAGGGTACCTTGCACTATCTGGTGGCCTATCGCTATCGGCTAGAGGGCAATCCTCCCGGTCGCCTCAATGGCCTGCGGGTGTCGCGATCGCTCCATCCAGCGAATGACAAGAAGGTGTTGCAACAGTTTGGTCTATTTGCGCCGAACCAACCCCTAGCGCTCCCCCCTGGTCAGGTGTTTGATGTAGGGGTGGAGGTGATTACGGATCATCCGGTGGATCATGTGTTGATCACGGACCCGTTGCCAGCGGGGTTAGAGGCGATCGATGCCAGTTTCCAAACCTCAACGCCCTTTTTCCAAGCCCAAGCCGATAGTTGGCAGATTACCTATCAAACGATCCACCGCGATCGGGTGATGGCCTATGCCGATCATTTGGAACCGGGGGTTTATGCCTTGCATTATTTAGTGCGATCGGTCACTCCTGGCACATTTCTCTGGCCGGGAACCGAGGCCCATCTGAAGTATGCCCCAGAGGAATTTGGCCGCGCCGCTGCTGCCACTTTGAAGGTTGCGGAGGCATCCTGATGAGTCCGGAAAGCCCAAGAGCCTTGTGGGATGAGGTCATTTTAGCTATTCTGAGGATGCAAACAGCGTTCAGAGCAGAAGTGTTGAATCCAGATATAAAACTTTACACTTGAGGGTGCGAGAGTCATACAAGCGTTTCTGGAAGCAAATCGTAGCTCCAATGGACGAGCGAACAGCGACGGCTGAGTTCTAGTTGCAAATAGCGAAACTT
>NZ_JBRCAD010000050.1:0-12582 GCF_053493415.1 Trichothermofontia sp.
GTCCTGAAGATGGGACCGGGGCAGCGGTAACTGGCGGCGGGGAGATTGGGGTAGGCGCGGGTGGAGCGGTGAACGATCCCGCGATCGCCGCAGATGGGGACGGGGCGGCAGCAGGCGGTGCTCCCCCTTGGGCGACTGGGGGCAGAAGGGCTGTGGGAAGCAGGCCCACCAGAATCACTTCAAGCCAGAGGCGGGGTTGGGTGGAATGTTTAAGTTGGGCTTCAACACTACGCAGGTGTTGTTGGCCTTGCAGAATCAGACGGGTGTCCCACGATCGCGCAAAATCGACCAGTTGGGTCCAGGTGGGTCCCGTGAGGGCAACCAGATCACTGCGATCAGGCGCGGTTTTCGCAATCAATAAATCCCGGTAGAAACTCGCCAGATTTTGCAACACCGTCAGTGGTTCCCGGCCCCGGTCCAGCAGTTGGCGAGTACAGTCAATCACGGCGGTGGGATCATTGGCCGCGATCGCCTGCAATAGCACCAACAAATCCCGTTCCGGCACAGCGCCCACCAGATCCCACACGCGATCGGCGTTAATTTGCCCCACCGCCAAACTGAGTTGATCCAGCAAACTTTCGGCATCCCGTAAGCCCCCCTGGGCAATCTGGCCGACGAGGGTCAGGGCTTCCAGGGTGATATCGATCGTCTCAATCTCGGCAATTTTCTGCAAGTGGGCCACCATCGCATCGAGGGGAATGCGGCGGAAGTCGAAGCGTTGGCAGCGGGAAATAATTGTGGGCAGGACGCGCTGGGGATCGGTAGTGGCGAGGACAAAGACAACGCGATCGGGGGGTTCCTCCAGGGTTTTGAGCAAGGCATTAAAGGCAGCAGTGCTCAACATGTGGCACTCGTCGATCACATAGACCTTATAGCGACACTGTACCGGGGCAAACTGGGCACGCTCGATCAGTTCACGGATATTGTCCACCCCTGTATTACTGGCCGCATCGATTTCCGTCACATCCAACGCTGATCCCCGCGTGATCATCTGGCAGGCATCACACTGCCCGCAGGGGTGCGCCGTGGGCCGCTCGCTCGCCAGACAATTTAATGACTTTGCCAGAATCCGCGCACTCGAGGTTTTTCCCGTCCCCCGTGGTCCGGTAAATAAATAGGCCGGGGCAATTTTCTCCTGGGCGATCGCATTCGCTAGAGTCGTCGCGATCGCCGTTTGTCCCACCAGATCGGCAAACGTCTGGGGACGATATTTATGATGCAGGGGTTCGTAAGTCACCAGTCCACCAGCCCAACCAGGACAGAATACACCAACCACCACCGGGGGAGGACTATCCATCACCCAAGATTCAGTAGAATCCAGGATCAGTAGGACCCAAAAGCACATTACTGGGGCCATAGCCATGACGGCTATCTAGCAAGGATGCCCATCCGCCCCACGGATGTACGATCGCACGATGGCGATCGCGGTGAGCGACTGGATAGGCCCGCTCCCCGGAATATAGCTCATCCCAGCAGTACGACTAGGTCAATGGGACCATCTTAACCTGCTTCCCCCGTCCGCGTTGGGGGATTGACACTAGGAGGTTGGAGAACTCGCCACAAGCTGTTGCAAATAGGTCAAAAAGTGGGAAAGATCCATCGTCGAGTGAAGTTGATAGGGGAAAACCCGCAGATCTAACGCCTGGAGGAAGGGTACTGGGGGGTTAAAGTTAAGCACCACGATCATCCGCTGAGCTAATTCCGGATAGGTTGAGATTTGGGCTAAATAGGCGATCGGGTCAGCCAGGGTATCGCCTTGCACCAAAAGAAGATCGGGTTGCCAAACCGTGGCAAGTAAGGCCGCCTGCTCCAGATCGTCCGCCTCTAGTAAGCGGTGGTGGGATTGGTAGAACACACTGGCTAAATCGATCGGCACTGGTTCGGGGAGTGAGCTACCCAATGGCATAACCACTGGCGGATCGGGTAGCCATTGGCTAAGCGAGAGTAGGGTGAGGGGTTGCGTAGACGGAACCCTCGCCTTGACTTCACCCCGCGTAACCGCGAGACGCTCCAGCCAAGATTGGAGCAAGCTCATTTGGGTCGGTAGGGTTAAAATTCCATCTACTTGGGACTGGAGGAGCGAGGTGGGTGCGGAGTCCGGGACCGTAGCAATAATCGGGAGATGGGCAGTCGCTGGATCAGCTTGCAACACCGTTAGGATCGCCGTATCCGTATCGGCTAACCACGACTCATCCAGAAAAATGACGCTGGGTTGTAAACACTTGGCCTTTTCGAGCAGGTCCTGTGGGAAACGAGCCACAACCACTCGATATCCCAATGCCTGTAAGGGTGTAATCAAGGTTTGCCGATGAGAGGGCGGTTCAGTAACAAGCACGATCGCTGACCGGGAGGTGCTCGCGGACAACCTCTCCCCGCTCCCCTCAGCATCAGACCGGGGGAACTGGGTTAGTGGCCCATGCGGCTTCGACGACGGTAGGAGCAGGGTAAACTCACTCCCAACCCCTGGCTGCGAGAGAAAACTGATGACTCCCCCATGTAACCGAACCAGCCGGTAGGTCAACGCCAGCCCCAACCCCACGCCCCCTGGATAGGGACTGTGGGCAAACTGTAATTGCTGCAACTTCTGGAAAATTCGGGACTGTTCCGCCTCAGGGATGCCCATACCCGTATCCCAAACGGTCAAAGCCAGCCAATGCGGGTGCCAGCGACTCACCCGCAACCCAACCTGATCCGTTGCAGTCGAGAACTGAAGCGCATTCCTCAATAAATGGGTCAGCATTTGACACAGCCGCAGTTCATCTGCAACTAAATATTCGGCCCGACCATCGATCTCCCAATCTTGCTGAATCACACGACACGACACCGGGGCAGGCGAGGCCGTTGTCAGGGAACTGGACGCCACGGCAGGGAGATCCCCTTGAAGGGATTGGGCGATCGCCCGTTCACACACCGCCACCAGATCAACGGGTTTCCAACTGAGTTTCAGTTGCCCCAAATCCAGACACGCCAGTTCAAAACTTTGGTTGGCAAGGGTCGTCAATAAGCGGGCATTGTGGTGAATAAGCTGGAGATACTGCTGTTGGCGAGGATTCAGGGGGCCTACTGCCGCCGTTTGCACCAAGCTTGCCAAGCCTAGGATAGCTGAGAGCGGCGTTTTAATATCATGGCTGAGGGACAGTAAAAATTCATCTTTAGCCTGTGCTTGCAGCCAAAGCTCCCCATTCTCCGCCATCAAGCTCTGATTCTGGGTATAGAGTGGCGTCACTTCGATCGCAGCTAACAGCCGCATTGGGCCAGCATCCGCTGGGGCGGGGTTACCCCCTAAGTACTGATCCGCTTCCCAGACCTGGCCCCGGTCCCCCCCCTGGATGGGTAGGGGCAAGGACAAGAACTGCCACACCTGCTCTTCCCCAGTATCCAGGGTACACAGGTAGGCATAGGCATGACGCAGGGGGGTGGGGGTAGTATCTATCCCCGTCGGGGGCGCAGTGGGAACATCCGGGGGACGATCGCCAAAGGTCTGAGACCAAGCCTGATTCTGCCCCCATATCATGCCCGTATCGGTTTGCAACTGAAGGGGGAATGGCAAACTATCTAGCCACTGCCATCCCAAGGGTAGGGTGGATAGGGGCGTCAGGGTTGGTGGTGCCAAAGTCCTCGTTCCCCAGGACAAGAGCAATTTTCCCCGTGGCGATCTAGCGCCTCCCCCAGGTTCAGTGACTGTCATCTCCCCAATCTGGGGGCGCGATTGTCGCCGCGACGCTGTCAGTTTAGGCGAATGTGAGGATGTAACGACTGGCCCCAGCGGCTGGCCCCAAGGGGCGGACGACTGGCGGTCCCATTGACTAGCCAGCCAGGATAGGGCAAGCGCACCGTTGAGTAATCCCAGGAATTGGCCTTGCTCAGTCACGATCGCCCAGTGCCCCCCTTCTTGACGAGCCAGGTGTGCACACAGCTCAGGTAAGGAGAGGGAAACCGGTAGCAAGCCAATCGGTTCAACGCAAGGGGTAGCTGCAAGGCTCACAGGGGGTAGATCAGTAGTAGTCACTGCCCCCGTCGTCAACAAGGATGAGGCCAGCGGTTGGTAGGCCAAAAGACGGTGTAAACGGACAACCCCGATGGGATGTTGCTGAGTATCCAGCATCACGCCAATACTAGAATCTGCCTGGAGTAACCGGGTAACCAGGTCAGTCAGCTCCGTATCTGCTGAGCAGATGGCAACAGGGTGGGTGATGCGGGCGATCGGCAAAGAGGGCATGAGATTCCGGTAACGAGCAAGCGGCAAGGGGCATTAAAGACCAGCAGCCATTGAGAGCCAACTAGGCATCAGCTTAAACGTACACTCCAAGCTTTGCCGTCGCCGAAGCACCGATCGACGGCAAAGCCATCTTGTCCAAAGCATTTGGCCCAATTGGCAGACGGGCTATGTACGACAGGGCTATCAGAACAACCTTTATATAGAGATCAACCCTATAGGGATCATAATATCCCTGGCCGGAGGTTGTCAGGGACAGTCGGGGGGCTATGTGGTAGAAGGTAAACCCTGTGTGACTTTTCCCTAAGTTTTCAGGCTGGGAATGAAGACTTTTGCGGCTTTACAGTTACAATTAGTAAAGTTGTAAACATCTGTAACTAATTGCGGCAGTGGCAGGTACTGGGAAGAAGCTCGTGACCTCAGCACTGACACGGGGAGTTGCAGGCTAACAAAACATTACCCTTTGCCCGGTTATCAGTGTGGTACGTTCCAGCTTAGCAATTTGCTCTTTGCTCAATTCTGATGCCCTAGCCAAAGCATTATCCCACGCGCTTGGGCGAGGGCGCTATCATCTCTCGCAGTTCCACCACGCCCAGGAGTTCCTCGAGTTTGTGTGCCAGGAAGAGCGCAATATTGATTGTTTAATTTTGCAAGAGAGTCCGGTCCTCGCCAAAGTTGCAGAGAGTCTTCACCAAAGCTCAGTAATGTTACCTACTCTGATTGTCTGTAACGAGGATTTGCCGGCTACTGTAGGTGCGGATGAGCACCCTGGTGCTGAACCGCTGAATCCCCATAAACCCTTTTACCATGCAGCTGAAGTCAAGATTTCGCTGAATGCCCTCAATCAAGTCGGTACTGAAATTGATCATGCTATCCGGGAATTTCTACGTTTGTCGCCCACAAATCTTGGTACAGACGCGGAGGATGCTCTGATAGTCAATCTGTCAGATCCGCCAGTGGAATTGCAAATACAGCAACGGCGACTTGCCGAGAAACTAAAGGAACGGCTGGGATATCTTGGTGTGTATTACAAGCGAGACCCCAAAAACTTTTTGCGGAATTTGTCACTAGCGGATCGTCATGCCTTCATGGAAAAGCTAAAGGCAAATTATCGTAACATTGTTATCTTATACTTTTCTGATGAAGAGACTCTCAATAAACAGATTGACGAATTCGTCAACGATGCATTTTTTTCCGATATTCCTGTTACCCAAATCGTCGAACTACACATGGAATTGATGGATCAGCTATCCAAACAACTCAAGCTAGAAGGTAGAAATGAAGATATTCTCCTAGACTATCGTTTAACCTTGATTGATGTGCTGTCTCATCTGTGCGAGATGTATCGACGATCGATTCCACGAGAATCCTAAACTGACGACCTTGACTTGTATTTTCTGGTTGCGATGGTTCTATGAATCCTTTAAAGAAGACCTACATTCTTAAGCTTTACGTGGCTGGTAATACGCCCAATTCAGTGCGGGCATTAAAGATGCTTAAAAATATTCTGGAAGAAGAGTTTCAGGGCATCTATGCGCTTAAGGTCATTGATGTCCTACAAAATCCACAGCTAGCTGAGGAAGATAAGATTTTAGCGACCCCAACCCTGTCCAAAATTTTACCCCCACCCGTGCGTAAGATTATCGGCGATCTCTCCGATCGCGAGCGAGTATTGATTGGCCTTGATCTTCTCTACGATGAGTTACGGGAAGATGAATTAGACTTTTAGCTGATGAGTCATGCTCTTCAAGTTCAGTAAGCGGTTGCCATCGGCAGATGGCCAGCGATCACTCTCTCTAGGGGCAAAGTTGCTAGCTTTATACCTATGTCCTGGGACCAGGGGGCAGGAGCAAACTACTTACCTCAAGCCATCCGGGACCTCCGTGGAGTCTGCGGAGAATCAGTCCCCACTGTCAATTGCCAACAACAAGCCATTTGGGGGTACCTCGGAGAATACCCATCCTGCGCCTCCAAGCCACGTTATTCCGTCAGTTGGGGCAGTTGAACTCCCCCCATTCCAGATTAATCCCAGTGCCGTTGGGCAAGTTAGGTTGTACGCTTGATCAAGGAGTTGGGTTGGGAATAGCGGGTATAGCTCGTTTAGACACCATTGTGGCCCATCTAAAGAAAAATCACTCACTTATATTGAGCCAACTTCAATGATCAAAGCTAATAAAAGCGTTTATTATGCTACAGGACAGTTTTCAAAAACACCGTGTTTACTGGGATGAATGGGTTTATCCGCAGGCGCAACTCTAAATAAATGTGAAGGACCCCTGTAATGAGAGAGCGCTGTCGGCAATCGAATTTGGTATCTAGGTATACAGGCGTATGAGTCAGTTTGAACAACTTGGTTCCCAACCTGCGGCTGAGGCAGGCTCCAATGTACGGGCGATCCAGAAAATCCGCACGATGATTGAAGGGTTTGATGACATTACCCACGGGGGTCTTCCCATTGGTCGCACAACCCTGGTCAGTGGCACGTCTGGGACCGGAAAAACGTTGCTAGCGGCTCAATTCCTGCGTAATGGGATTGCCCATTTTGATGAGCCGGGGGTATTTGTCACCTTCGAGGAGTCGCCCACGGATATTGTCAAGAATGCCCAAAGCTTTGGTTGGAAACTGGATGAACTGATTGAGCAGGGAAAGTTATTTATTCTGGATGCTTCACCGGACCCAGAAGGGCAGGATGTGGTGGGGGGCTTTGATCTATCGGCCCTGATTGAGCGAATTAATTACGCGATTAACAAGTACAAGGCTAAACGGGTTTCGATCGACTCCATCACCGCCGTCTTTCAACAGTATGATGCCGCCTCCGTCGTCCGGCGGGAAATTTTCCGGCTGGTGGCCCGTCTGAAGCAGGTGGGGGTCACCACGATCATGACCACGGAGCGGGAGGAGGAATATGGTCCCGTGGCGCGGTTCGGGGTGGAGGAATTTGTCTCGGACAACGTGGCGATTGTGCGCAATGTCCTGGACGGGGAACGGCGGCGGCGCACGATCGAGATCCTGAAACTACGGGGTACCACCCACATGAAGGGGGAATATCCGTTCACGATTACCAATGAAGGGATTAACATTTTCCCACTGGGGGCCATGCGTCTCACCCAGCGATCGTCCAACGTGCGGATTTCCTCTGGGGTCAAAACCCTGGACGAAATGTGCGGCGGCGGTTTCTTCAAGGATTCGATCATCCTGGTCACAGGCGCAACCGGGACGGGCAAAACGCTACTGGTCAGCAAGTTTCTGCAAAATGCCTGCATGAATGGAGAACGGGCGATCCTATTTGCCTACGAGGAATCCCGCGCTCAACTCATGCGCAATGCCTACTCCTGGGGTACCGATTTTGAGGAGATGGAGCACAAGGGCTTGCTGAAAATCCTCTGTGCCTATCCAGAATCGGCGGGGCTGGAAGATCATTTGCAAATTATCCGGTCCTATATTTCCGAATTTAAGCCCGCCTGTATCGCGATCGACTCCCTCTCAGCCCTAGCCCGTGGCGTCAGCAACAACGCCTTCCGGCAATTCATCATTGGGGTGACGGGCTATGCCAAGCAGGAGGAAATCACCGGCTTTTTCACCAACACGACCGACCAATTCATGGGGTCCCACTCGATTACCGATTCCCACATTTCCACGATTACCGACACGATCCTGATGTTGCAGTATGTGGAAATTCGCGGCGAGATGGCACGGGCGATCAATGTCTTCAAAATGCGGGGATCTTGGCACGATAAGGGCATCCGCGAATACATCATCAGCGAACAAGGACCGGAAATTCAGGATTCCTTCCGCAACTACGAGCGAATTATCAGTGGTGTGCCCACACGAGTGGCCATTGATGAGAAGAGTGAGTTGTCCCGGATTGTTAAGGGGGTCCAGGGAAAAGCCCCCGATGAGGAGTTGCTCGAAGATCTGTAGGGTATCTCAAAACGATCGCTTGAATCTGGCCGATCGCGGCGATCGGGGGAGATGCCAGCGGTGGTTATCTCCCCCCGTCAGGCTTAGCCCTTAGCTGGTTCTAAATTCTCAGCCCCGCTGATCACCTTAGCTGAGATAATCTTGTCCCCCTGCTTGAGCTTACCCAGCACTTCCTTGCCCTCGGTCACATAGCCGAAAACCGAGTAGCGACCATCCAGCAGGTTTGACCCGGCGGGGGTCAGTTCTGGTTGAAAGAGCAGGAAGAAGAATTGTGACGAACCGCCATTGGGGTCATCGCCGGGACGGGCCATTGCCAGGGTGCCATAGGCGGAGAAGGGCAGCACCGGATATTCAAGGTAACGACCAGCGGTTTCCAGGGTCACGCCATAGATGGGTAGGGGATCGTCCTGCACGCGGATTTCCAATGGGATAGCCCGATAGGCTTTGGTCTTGGGATCGATAAAGCCCGTGGCCTCACCGGGGGGGTCACCAGCTTGCAGCACATAACCATCCTCAGCGCGGGTAAATTCCAACCCATCGTAGAAACCCCGTTGGACCAAATCCACAAAGTTGCCCGCTGTAACCGGGGCATTGTAGCCATCAACCACGATGGTCAAATCACCGCGTTCGGTTTTCATAGCGATCGTCGCCCGTCCCTTGAGTTGGGGGAGGGTCTGATAGGCATCAGGAACCGGGAAGGGGAAGGCTTGCACCATGTATTCCTCCAGTTCACCCACCAGATCGAGGGCTTGGGCACGATCGGTCCACACGGCCTCCTTATCCTTGGCTTCCGTGCTGGCTTGCAGGCGATCGAGGGTCGTCTCAAGGGTCGTCAGGATTTCGGCTGCTCTAGCTTGATGCTCTGGGGTTACACTGGCGAGAAGATCTTCCCGTTGGCGATCGAGAACCCGACGGGCTTGTTGCACATCCCGCGCCACCGCTGGCCACCGTCGATTGGCCCGTAACTGGGTGTTGATATCTTCCAGACTGGATTGCAACTCCCGCACGGGCGGATTATCAATGGGCAGGGCATAGCGCAGGAGGGCTTTACCATCGGTAATCGGATTCCCCGCAGGCAGCGCCGCCAGCACCATTACCTGGGCAGGTGTCGCGGCCAACCCCAGACATAGGCACAAGGCCACCGCGATCGCTCCCCCCTTCAGGCAACGAGAGATAACCACGGACCAGGATGATAGCTTGTAAAGCAAATGCAACATAATGAGGTGAATTGATATCGTCTTTTGGTAGCCGCTAACGCATGGGACGCAAAGGCGAGAACCCTGGCACATGGAACCGTTGAAACGCTAGCACGTTGGGGCTGCTTCCTATCTTGCCATAGGGCTGTTCTCCCATTGCAATTCGGGTTAGAAACTGGGATAAGAAACCAGAAAACTTGGAGAAGCCGCGACAGAGGGGTAGAATAAAATGCCGATTGTTCTCTCCGAGTGGCGGATTCATGATCTCCAGCAACGACTTTCGCACGGGCACCACGATCGAACTGGATGGTTCGGTTTGGCGGGTGCAAGAGTTTCTGCACGTTAAACCTGGTAAAGGTTCGGCGTTTGTCCGCACCAAGTTGAAAAATGTTCAAAGTGGTAACGTCGTCGAGCGTACCTTCCGGGCGGGGGAAATGGTCCCCCAGGCAACCCTGGAAAAACGGACGATGCAACATACCTATAAGGACGGCGAAGATTTCGTCTTTATGGATATGAATACCTATGAGGAAGGTCATTTACGGGCTGACCAGATTGGCGATCGCGTCAAGTACATCAAGGAAGGCATGGAAGTCAATGTCATCTTCTGGGGACATCAGGTGATTGAAGTGGAACTGCCCAACTCGGTGACCCTAGAAGTGACGGAAACCGATCCGGGTGTCAAGGGTGACACAGCCACGGGGGGGACCAAGCCCGCGATCGTTGAAACTGGGGCACAGGTCATGGTTCCCCTGTTCATTTCCGTGGGCGAACGGATTCGCATTGATACACGTACAGATTCCTACCTGGGTCGAGAATAAGCCGTGCAACTAGAATTTAGTGAACTGCGGGATCTCTTAACCACCCTCGATCAAACCGAGATTGAGGAGTTGACGTTAAAGGCAACGGACTTTGAACTCACGATTCGGCGGCGATCGGCCCTCGTCACCCAGGAAGTGTCCCCTGCCTTGGCTGTCACCCCAGCCCCCCTGCCACCGCCAGAGGTCGCGATCCCTTCGGCTGCTGCCCCCACGTCCCCAGCAGCCCCTGTTGCGTCGCCCCAGGATACCACCCGTGAGTCGGTGCCACCGCCATCTAGTGCCAGTAGCCGTTTGCTAGAAATTACCTCACCGATGGTGGGGACTTTCTATCGAGCGCCTGCCCCCGATGAGCCGCCCTATGTCGAAGTCGGCGATCGCGTTCGGGTGGGCCAAACCGTCTGTATTTTAGAAGCGATGAAGCTGATGAATGAGTTGGAATCAGAAGTCAGCGGCACGATCGTGGAGATTTTGATCGAAAATGCGGACCCAGTGGAGTTTGGCCAAGTCCTGATGCGGGTCAAGCCCGATTGATTCAGCGAACGCGTCGTCTGTCAAGCTTAATTGGGTAGGTTGGGGTCAAACGCAGGGCGACCCAAGAAAGCACGTGAACGGGTTGGGTCTTGTAAACTCGACACCACACCGACACACGCCCCCATTGCAGGGACGACAGACCCCTCATAGCCCGAAAAGTAAATTCTGCCGGGTTTGGAGTGCGGGCTTTAGTCTGCAACAGCTAAAAACGACTAAAGTCGTTACTACGAGCCGGGTTTGGAGTGCGGGCTTTAGCCTGCAACGGCTAAAAACGACTAAAGTCGTTACTACGAGCGACGAACGGGGTAATGCTGGATGCGGCTAGTGAACCCGTTAGTAAACCTGCGGATCGGGCAAGGAGTGGGTCGGTGTGCGGGAATAGTTATCGGATGGGGTGTAGGGTCCTGATTCTGGTGCAGATTCCCACTCAGGGCGCGTGGCTCCCTGGTTATCCCAGGTAGAGTAGGGATCGGCGATCGGGTCCGCCGAGTCTTGGGGCTGGAAGCCATTCGCCTGCACGCGATCGGCTACCCGCTCTTGTTGTTCAAACCAATCCTGGCCCAGTTGGATCGTGATATCGGAACCGAGATCGCCCGTACTTTCCACCCGCACCTCGCCAAACCCCAAAACCTGTTGCAGGGCTGTTGCACTTTGGAAGTCACCCCGTTGGGCCACAATGCGAGTCACGGCGGCTGGCTCCTGGCGCATAGTAACCTTATCCGCCGTGTAGACGTTGCTATAGCCCGCCTGCCGGAGGGCTTCCGCGAGGAAGTGCAGGGTGGTGTCCGATTCTCCCGTATCGTCTCGCAGGGCCACGCGCAGCATGGCGGGGGTGGGGGGCGGCAGGGAATCGTAGCCATGATCAAAATAGGTGGCAACGAGTTCATCAATGCGTTGGTAGCTGGGTATCCAGTAACTCAAATTATCGCCAAAATCATTGGGGCCGCTAAAGTCTCCTGGCAACATGAGCATTTGGACTTGGGCACGATCGACCTCACTGGCAAAGCCCACCAACGCGAGCAGTTCTTCCACGCTCAGGTTGGTGTCGATATGGGACTGGATCACCGACAGGATTTTCGGCAGGCGGGTAATGGTCATGGGGGTGAGGGTTTGCTCCACCAGGGCACGCATGAGCAACTGTTGCCGCTGGACCCGGCCAATGTCGCCATACTCGTCATAGCGGAAACGGAGGAATTGCAGGGCCGTATCGCCATCCAGGTGTTGCTTACCCGCCTTCAGGTTGATATAGAGGCGCTGGCTATCATCCTGATAGCGCATATCCTTGGGCACGTTCACTGTCACCCCCCCCAGGGCTTCGACTAGCTTGCCCACCCCCTGGACGTTAATCCGCACGTAGCGATCGATGCCCACCCCACCCAGGAGTTCACTAATGGCCTTGGCACTCAGGGCAGGCCCGCCAAAGGCATTCGCCGCGTTAATCTTGGTCACGCCGTGGCCTTCAACATTCGTGCGCGTGTCACGGGGAATCGACAGCACACTCAGGCGGTTATTGGCCGGATCGAAGCGCAGCAGCAACATCGTGTCCGACAGGCCCTCAAAGGAATTCACGAGGGCGTGGTAACCCAAATTCTTGGTTTCTGGAGGCGGCTCATCCAGATCCGAACTCAGCACCTTCACCCCCAACACCAAAATATTCACGGGGCGGGTGAGTTCGGGCAGACGCAAATTTCGGGAGGAGGCAATGCGATCGTCTCCGGCAAACACCGCCGCTTCCTCAGCACTGAGTTGTCGCTGCATCAGAGGCGTACTATTTAAGGAAAGCGCGACCAACGCACCCGCCGTTGCCGACAGGGTCGCCGCCCCTAGCAGGCTGAGCATCAACCACAGGCAGCCCAACCGCCGCTTTTTCGCGACCTTCCGCTTGCCAACAGGCGCAACC
>NZ_JBRCAD010000051.1:0-28198 GCF_053493415.1 Trichothermofontia sp.
AGCAGGGCGGGGGTGGTGAGCATTTGCCCCAAGAGGCCGAGGAGGTGCTGATGGGTGGCAAGTTGGGGGTTGGGCTTAAACCAGAGATCCACCTGCTGGGGTTCACCGAGGGGGATTTCCAGGCTGATTTCTGACTCGGCACTAAAGGGGGTGAGGAGTCCTTTGAGGTATTGTTTGGCAAATTGGTCGTGGGGTTTGCGGGTCATAGGCTCTACCGTAGCAGCCAGTGAGCCAAACCGTATGGCAAATCCGGCCTCATCTCACGAATGCGACAGAGCAGTGACACGGACATCTTGCCTTGCGGTGGTTAGACGTTCGCCTGCAAGCCGTTAGACTGCCCCTGCCAACGATCGGGCCGGTCTTAGCGCGAGGATGGCAAAATTAACCGGGCACGATCGCTAGGAAGCGCATTCGTTGGGCAGTGAGACGGAACTAATGCTGATCTAATTCACGAACGATCGCGCTGGCAAGGGCACAGAGGTGGGGATGGGCATACCCGTTCGTTGCCAGGATTTCGCCCCACTGGCTGACATCACCCTGGTTATAGCGCAACAGCGACCCGTCAATCCGGCTGACCTGGCCCCCGGCTTCGGTCAAAATCAATTCGGGAGCGGCCAAATCCCAATCCTTGGGAGCCGACTTACCAGACAGGATGGGATACAGGTCGGCCTGTTGCTCAACAATGGCGCTAATTTTGCAACCGACACTGCCCACAAAATGACGACGCGAACAGGGTAGGCGCTTCAGAAATTGGTTAAAGCGATCGTCCCGGTGGGTGCGACTGACCACAAGCGTGAGATCCTCCAGGCGCGATCGGGTCGAAACCGACAGCCGTCGATCCGGCTCGGTTTGCCCCAGGGTTTGGACATAGCTCCCCCCCCCCAAGGTGGCATAGTAGAGTTTCTCCAACTCTGGACAAACCACGACCGCCAAAACCGGACGCCCCCCATAGGTGAGGGCAATATGCAACGCGTATTCGCCCGTGTGCTCGATAAAGTCACGGGTACCATCTAACGGATCAACGATCCACACCCATGCCTGGGGGAGGGGGTTAGCACTACCGCCCGCCTGGTAGGTTTCTTCACTCAGGTAGCCATGATCTAAGCCGTGGGCGATCGTGCGCAGGCGCTCCAGGATGAAATGATTAGCCGCAATATCCGCCGCCGTGACTGGGCCATCGGTCTTTTCCTGAACACCCAGATTGCTGCGCCCCGGTTCCCCCCGATAGTAACTCCGCAAAATTTCGGCAGCCCCCCACCCCACTTGACACACCTGGGGCAGCAAGTCATGGAGCATGTGCTGTGCTTGGGCACTCAGTACCGGCAGGTCATTGGGCATGGGTGGCAACAATTCAACTGAAAAACTTCCCATCCACTTTAACCTGAAGGCACGCTTTAGGACGCTAACTTGCTGTGCCGTCGTTCCGGTATCTAGGGGAAAACCTGTGGATACTCACTGGGGTCAACAAAGTTTTCATCACAGTCAAACTTGGCGCGGTATGCAACCAGTTGGAACTGCCCCCCTTGGAATTGATAGGTGGCCAATGCGCCACAGGTACCCGCCCCGGTAAATTTGGTCAACAGGGTTAACTGCTGTCGCCCCGGTTCATACTCCGGCAGTCCGCCCACCTGCTGTTCTTCGAGCAGGGCAATCTGGCCATTCTCATCTTCTTGGAAGCGGGCCAGTTTCAAGGCCTTCACCTGTGCTTCCCCTGTTGTTTTGTCATAGAGGAGGTATTCATAACTCCCTTGATAGGCAGCCATAAAGCACATCATTTGGACAAGATACTGGTTGTCGCCCACCGGATAAACAATCGAACCACTCGGCGAAACGGCGGCATCAAAGCCATCAGGACAAATGCCTAAGGCTTGCTGACGATCGTACAGGTCCGCTAACACCACCTGGGGATTGGCCGGTGACACGGATGTTTCCGGTGTCGTCGGGTTGGCATCCGGGGTAGGCGACGGGTTGTCCTTAAGGCCAGTCGGTGTTGCGGTGGGTTCGGTTCCTGAGGCTAACGGCGCCGGGGAGGACGCGCTGGGGGGGGCCTGGTGGGTCGCGAGCGCGGACGGGTCTACCGGTTGGGAGGCCGTGGGTTGCCGACAGGCGATCGTGAACAGCAAGCTGGCCAGGACCAGGGAAACACAGGTGACAGGCTTCATAACCGTTGTTGGCGACCTCCGCTTACGCATCCCTAGGGTAACTGATTGGGGGCATCCCTGGTCTGCCTCCTGATCGTGTTCAGGAGGACACCGCGCGATCGCGGGGGGAGCTTGGGACGACTTCCGGGTCAATCCCTAAACGTAGGCCCCACAGCACTAAGCTACAGACCACCACCATCGCAGCAGAGAGGGAGAATAACAAAACGGCAATCAAGATTTCCTGGGGGCTAGTTCCCTGGTAGGTACCTGCGGCGATCGGCATGGAGGTTGCCCCTGCGCCCCAAATGGCCGCCAGCAAGGTCGCTAACCAGTTGGCAAAGGTGCCATAGATCGCTAGGCCAAAGGTGGTCGTTTGCAAAGCTTGACTTAACTGTAGCCGAGGCCAAATGACCCCTAGGATGACCAGAAAAATACCATTCAGAACTGCCTCTAAATGGCTAGACAGGGCCATGCGGGGATTCTGAAGTAAAGGTACAGCAAAGCCAGTGAGTAGGCCAATTAGGAATAGCAAAATACCAAGCTGCACTAGGCGATGGGCATAGCGATTCATCACGATCTTCGTCCTCCTAGCGTGTTTTTTGCGGTGCTGTGTTGATGCCAATTGGGCTATCTCGACTTATGACACGCCAGGATTCTCACCGACCTCACCCAACGAGGTGAGCCGCGATCGCAAAGGGGATGAATTCACGGGCTGAATGGTTAGAAATCAGCGTGGGGTAGACATCCTGCCTGCCACGAACAACAAGCGAGACGGCTATCCCACCCTTAAATCTGTCATCTACTGAGGCTAACCGGGGCCAAGGTACCCTAAGGGAATATTGGAACAGTCCAGAAACAAGTCGTTTTGGCGGCTAAAGTCGCCACTACCAACGCAAAGCAACTCTTTAGAATAGCCAAACGTCGAGGTTCGTCGTCGCGGTTTTAACCACGCTCCTCCTTTTAGCTTTTAAAACATCCTCTTAACTTGTCATCTCCTGAGGCTAACGGGGGCAAGGATTAGCCTAAAACTTCCGCACTCGCTCCTATCAGCTAATGACCTCCAGTTCGTCAGCACGGAAATGGGCGCGGAAGCGCTTATTAAACCGGACCTCGATCGGGCAGTTGGCGCTCACCGGGCGATCGTGCCAATCCAATACCAGATTAATCACTTCCCCTTCCTCGCCTTTGATATCACGGGCTTCGTTACGATGTTCGGGGTGGTGATAGACAATCACCGATGTCTTTACCCGCACCGGGGTGCCGATCGCAAAGGTGGTACGGAGCGTACTGAGATCAGGATTCATAGTGTTCTTCGATACTGACTTACCACAGGCCAATGAAAAAAATACCCCAAGGGGGGACCGTTGCCATGCGCACCCGATCGCAACTTGGGTTCTTTCTATCGTCACATAGGAGTGATCCCTCATACCCAATGGCTGACGGAATCCCCCAGCATTAATTTCGATCCAGTACCCTTTCCCGCTGGGTAGACGGTAGGTTCAGCCGAAACTCCTGGAAGCTTTCCGGGTATAGCTGTGACCAGGCCAACAGGCCCACACTGCCCCCCAACAGGAGCAACACCAGTAAGCCCAGGCAGGAGCGTACACCCCTGAAGAGCGATCGCTGTCGAGTTGGGGTTGACGGAGCCGTCGAAGGACTGGGTTCAGCAGTGGGTTCGGTATCGTAGAGCAAAGCCTTGGAGGCAGCCGTCAGTTCCTCGGCAGGGATCGCCAGGTCACTTGTGGCTGGAGTCGGAGGGCGATCAGGATCTGGTTGGAGATCCAAGGCCACGGTGGGGGGATGAATCAGGACCGGATATTCGGGCGTGACCCGACAGTAGGTGAGCACCACCGAAGTATTGTCGTGGCCGTTTTGTTGATTGGCCCATCTAAGCAGGGCGTCTACTGCGCCACTCAAGGATTGTTCCCCCCGCAAAACCGGCACTAGGTGGGTTTGCCAACACCGCTCCACCAGATCATGGTCACTGAGGCCATCGGAGCAGAGGAGCAGCAAGCCATCCTCATCCAGGATGAATCGCTGCACGGAAGGATAGAGCAAGTTGGCTTCACGGGTCCCGATCGCCTGGGTGAGGGCACCGGCCTCTGGCTGGCGTAGGGCTTCCTGGTACAAAGCCCGCCCCAAGCGCACCTCACGGGTGGTCACATCGTCATCAATCGTTAATAGTTGGCAATAGTCAGTCGTGATCCAATAGGCTCGACTATCCCCCACCCAAGCCAAATAGAGTTCATGGGCCGTCGCCGTTGCACCAAAGCGCTGGGGCAATTGCAACGCCATCACCAGCGTGGTCCCCATGCGCTGCCGCGACGATCGTTGTTGCTGGTCGTTTTGGCTGGCAATCACATTGTTCACCACCCGAATCGCTTCGGTAATTTGCTCACTCACCACCTCCGGAGCCAGCAGTTCCTCCTGGCTAGCCACTTCCGTGAGCAAGGCTTGCATCTGGAGTTTTAGGGTTTGCACCGCTAGCTGACTGGCCACCTCGCCCCCCTCATGCCCGCCAATGCCGTCACACACTAGGCTTAGGGCGGGAATTAAGAGGCTATGGGGCGGCACGCCCTGATGGGCCAGATCGCCCTCGGTGGGGTAGCAATTATCCTCGTTGTGGGCTTGGTTAGGACCCGCATCTGTCCCCCCGGCAATCCGTAGCCGGAGGGGAACCTGGGCGGCTTGGTGCAGCAGTAGTTGATTCAAACGGGCAAGTACGGCCCCCAGGCTAACGGTTTGCGATCGCAATTCTTCGGCCAATTGTTGTAACGGCGCGACGATCGCGGGTTGGGTGAGGGGCAACCAGGGTGCCCAATTATCCATGAGCGTCGCCAGGGAAGGGGGAGATGGATCGAGGGGATTATCTTGGTGGAGTTCCAACAGGCGAATACACCAGCCCTCCACCCGCACATTATCCGGATGCAGCAGGCTGGAAACCACGCCTTGTTCCGACAGGGGGGTCCACAGTTCCAGGATTTGCCAGAACCAATAGACCTGCCGTAAGGCCGTAGCGTAGGGCCAGCTTTCGGTTACTGTGGGATACAGTTGACCGCCCGCATTGATGGGGACATGGTCAAGGAGAAGAATGGCGGCCTGGGGATCAGCCGCAAGTTCCCACTGGCAAAAGCCGTAGGCCACGGGCAGGTGCAACCGCAGGGGATAGAGATAAAGATAGGGCCGGACGCGATCGGGTAAATCGCGGGGAATCTCCGGCAGGGCTTGGGGTTGGGTATCCTGCCACAGTTGGGGGGCCACTACCTGGTAGCGATCGGCCACCCGTTCACCGACTGGGATCTGTGCCGCCAGGTCGCCGACAGCCCAAACATAGCGTGGCGGGTTCATACTGGCATCCTTCATGGTCAGTTTCCCCGCATTCCCAGGATCTATTTTTGTCCAGCTCGCACACACTGTTCCACCAGCGGGGCGACGCGATCAACATCTTCCCAGCCCAGAATTTCCGTCACCTTTTTCTCCAGGTTTTTGTAGCTACGGAAGAATTCGGCAATCTCATCCAGCCGGTGGGAGGCCACATCGCGCAGGGATTTAACATCGGCATAGCGCGGGTCCTTATCAGGCACACAGAGAATCTTTTCATCGCGATCGCCGCCATCAATCATCAACAGCATCCCGATCGGACGAGCCGCAATCACACAACCGGGGAATGTCGGCTGATCAATCATCACCATCCCATCCAGGGGATCACCATCATCCGCCAAGGTGTTGGGCACAAACCCATAGTCATAGGGGTACTGTACGGAGGAATACAAAACTCGATCGAGGGCAAAGGCATTCAGGTCCTTATCAAACTCATACTTATTGCGGCTCCCGGCGGGGATTTCGATCAAAACATTAATCAAACCAGGTTTGGGTTGGGCCGGAATACGGGTTAAATCCACTGAGATTCTCCATCACAACGCTCGATTCTCCAGCGTACCGCAATCCTGGCGTAAGCTCCAGGACCTAGACCTCGGAGGTTTCAGAAACCTCCGAGGTCTTTTTACGGCTACTCATCCAACATGAGCGCTTTCAGGTTCGTTGCAAGCTCTCTGGTCATGGCCGATCGCGGCGCATCATCGGGCTTCAAAAATGTCTGATATGCTGCCTCAGACACCAATTGCCGCTGCACAATCTCCAACTTTGGTAAGGTGCCCGATCGCAGGCCCGCATCGTCAAGATAACTGGAAAACTCCCAATCCTTGGGGTGAGCCACGATCCCAGCTTTCACCGGGTTCAGGTGGATGTATCGCGTCAGATGGTACAGATACTCGTCACTATCCACCGCGATCGCCTGAAACTGTCCCTGAAACAAAACCCCTACCCGGTTGTAGCGCCGATTCATCGCTTTGGTGTAGGCCACGGATAGCCGCATCATCGCCCCCGACACGTCATCAGTTTTACACTGCACCAACAAATGATAGTGATTCGGCATCAAGCAATAGGCCAGTACATCCAGGGTTGGTTCGATTAAATAGCGGCGGATCAATCGCAAAAAGTGCAGATAGTTTTCCCGTACAAAGAAGATGGGCTTGCGATCGTTGCCGCGATTATAAAGATGGTAGTAATGCCCTGGCTGGAACGTGAGATCTCGGCGTGGCATGGAGGATAACGGGATGCAAGATTCCCTTAAAGTTTCTCATAACCCAAGAAAGACCTCCGAGGTTTTCAAAACCTCGGAGGTCTGGGTCGGTCTAGGTTAACCATCGCGATCGCGGCGGTGTCGTTTGGACTAAGGGCTTCCCTTGGGCAATCACATGGGTGACGGTGGCACGGCGACGGAGGGCGTCGTAGGGATTTTCCGCATCCAGAACGATCAGGTTGGCGGGTTTACCCACCGCAATCCCGTAGCGGTCCTCAAGATTCAGGGTACGGGCACCGTTGATGGTGATCATGTCGTAACAGGCATCGATTTCGGCAAGACCCGTCATCTGGCAAGCATGGAGGGCCATGTGGGCGACTTCAAGCATATTGCCAGTCCCCAGGGCATACCAGGGATCTTGGATGCAGTCGTGCCCCAGGCTAACGTTGAGGCCATGCTGCCAGAGTTCCTTCACGCGGGTGAGACCCCGGCGCTTGGGGTAAGTATCCGTGCGGCCCTGGAGGGTGATGTTGATCAAGGGGTTGGCGATAAAGTTCAGTTCCGTGCGTTGCAGGATGCCCATGAGCTTCAGGGCATAGGCATTGTTGTAGGAGCCGAAGGCGGTGGTATGGCTAGCGGTAACCCGTGCGCCGAGGCCCGATCGCAGGGTCAACGCAGCCACGACCTCCAGAAAACGTGATTGCTCATCGTCGATTTCGTCGCAGTGGATATCGATGAGCCGATCGTAGGTTTGGGCTAGGTCAAAAATGTGCTGGAGCGATCGCACCCCATCCTCCCGCGTCAGTTCATAGTGGGGAATCCCCCCGACCACATCCGCGCCCAGGCGCAAGGCTTCCGCCATCTGCTTTTCGGTGTGGGCATCGCCATAGACCCCATCCTGGGGAAAGGCAACCACCTGGAGGGTCAACCAATCCCGCACCTGTTCACGTACCGCCAACAGACCCTTGAGGGCCGCTAAACTCGGTTCGCTCACGTCGGCATGCGTGCGGACAAACAGGACGCCCTGGGCCGCCATGAGCTTAAGGGCCGCGATCGCCCGCGCCTCCACATCCGCCTGGGTTAACGTTTGCTTGCGCTCCCGCCAAATCTCAATCCCCTCAAAAAGCGTGCCACTTTGGTTCCAGCGCGGTTCCCCCGCCGTCAGAGCCGAATCCAGATGAATGTGGGACTCCACAAACGGCGGACTCACCCATTGCCCATTGAGCGCAATTTCCTGGGTAGCGGTCAGATCGAGATGGGGCGCGATCGCCACAATCTGGCTCCCCTCGATGCCAATATCCCCGCGATCGCGGCCACTGAGGGGAGCCTCTGCCCCTTGCCTGTCCTGCCATTGACCATCTCGCAAAATCAGATCTAGGGCCATCGTCCAGTCGCAATGTCGATCAAAAATATCAGGGTAATCCCGGCTGATGGGCCAAGTCTACCCTGATATTCACAGAATTTGTTGCTGCGTAAACGTTAGGCAGAATGGATCTGCTTACCCGATCGCGGCGTGGGCACCTTGGCGTGCTTTACCGGAACCGTCGTTCGCGCCGCATCTCCTTTGGAGAATTGCGTGGGGCGGGCCACTCCCCGCGCCTGGTCACGATTCCCCCGGTAACGGGGATTGGATGAGCGCTTGCGACTGGGCATTTCCACCCCCGAATGCAGCGGGGCCGTCGGTTCATAGCCCGGCACCACATCCTTCGGCAGATCCCGCTTGAGCAGGCGTTCAATGCCCTTCAGCAGCGTATACTCTTCCGGACTGACCAGGGAGATGGCCTGCCCTTCCTTCCCAGCCCGACCCGTGCGACCAATGCGGTGCACATAGTCTTCCGGCACCATTGGCAACTCAAAGTTCACCACATGGGGCAAGTGATCAATATCCAGACCACGGGCCGCAATGTCGGTGGCGACCAATACCTGGACCGCTCCCTGCTTGAACTTGGCCAAAGCGCGCGATCGGGCCGCTTGGCTCTTATTGCCGTGGATCGCTTCGGTCTTGAGGCCATCCTTCGCCAATTGTTCCGCCAGCCGATTCGCGCCATGCTTGGTGCGGGTGAAGACCAGGACCTGGCCCCAGTTGCGGTAGCCAATCATGTGGGACAGCAGTTCCCGCTTGCGATGGCGATCGACCGGATGAATCAGTTGATCCACCGTCTCCGCCGCCGTATTGTGGGGCGCAACCTCCACCTGGACAGGATCGGTGAGCAAATCGGCGGCCAGTTTCTTCACCGCTGGGGAGAAGGTCGCTGAGAACAGCATCGTCTGCCGCTGTTGGGGCAGTTGCGCCAGAATTTTGCGGATGTCGGGCAGGAAGCCCATATCCAACATGCGATCGCCCTCATCCAGCACCAGCATTTCCACCTGCTCTAGGGTGACGGTACCCTGCCCTAGGTGATCGAGCAGACGACCGGGGGTGGCGATCAAAATGTCAACCCCGCGCCGCAGCTTTTGGATTTGGGGGCCAATTTTCACACCGCCATAGACGATCGCCGATCGCATGGGGAGATACTGGCCGTAGGTTTGCACACTTTCACCAACTTGCGCCGCCAACTCACGGGTGGGGGTCAGAATCAAAGCCCGTGGGGAAGAGGAACGACGCTGGGGACGGCGGTTACTGCCGAGGCGGTGCAGCAGGGGTAGGGTAAAGCTAGCCGTCTTGCCGGTCCCTGTCTGAGCACTGGCGAGGAGATCACGCCCTTGCAGAATCAGGGGGATAGCTTGCTGCTGAATGGGTGTTGGTTCGCGATAGCCTTGATCAGCGACAGCACGAAGAATTTCGGTCGAGAGACCGAGGGTTTCAAAGGTCATAGAGTCCTTAACGATGATTGTGCTCCTGGGGTGCCCTTATCCCAAATCAATCGTCTGGGCCAGCCAAAGAGCAGTGAACGGATGAGATGAAATGGCAGCCCCGAATGTGGTGTCCACAGATGGGACGGGTGCCATTGACCCGCGTTAGACCGGAATGGGCGAGTCGTTACTTATCGTAACAAAGCGTATCACACTTTGAGCCAAAATGTTTTGATAAGGATTGATTTTGCTCGAAATCGCTTGGCATTGACACTTCGGCATCGACACTCATGAGGAGTTGAGATTGACTATACAGGAGCGTCACTAAGAATGCAGCCTGCTACTGCTGACAATGGTTGGGTAAGTACCCTGGAGGCGGACCAAGCGGCGACAATTGCCTTAGCCCATGCCTTAATTGCCAGTATCCCCTACTGTACCCTGTCTACCTGTTCGCCAGACGGTTGGCCCTGGGTATCGCCGATATTCTTTGCCTACGATGCAGCTTGGCGAATCTACTGGTCATCGGCGATCGCGGCTCGCCACTCCCAAAATCTCTACCATAATCAGGGACGTGCCGTGATCGCTATCTACAATAGCCATCGATCCGTAGAAGGTCCTAAAGGGTTGTATTTGCAGGGTTGTGCTGCTGAGGTTGACCCCCCACAGGTGGCGTTGGCGATGCACCGACTCTTTGAACGGGCTGGGAATCAGCCGGATCGCACGCCCCAAGACTATCTTGGTGACTCGCCTCGGCGGCTCTACTGCTTTCGGCCTGAGGCTGTCTGGATCACAGGGGAACGTTTGGCCGTGGGGCAGCAACAGGTGGATACCAAGATCAAACTCAACCTGAAAACCTTACTGGGGCAAAGCTATTAGGCAGCCTGGCGTTTGTTCTGGGGAAAATGGTCAATGCGGGCCGTGCCGTAGAAGACGATCGTATCGCGCTGAATCCGGACCCGATCGACACGGAGTTGGGTCCCGTCTAGGGCAAACTTGTCTAAATCAAGCAGTTGGTTGACATGGGCGATCAACGCTTGACCGAGGGCGATCGCTGCCGGTTCGCCCCGGTATTCCACCTCGACAAACTGCACCTTGCGGCGATCGGCCACTGCCAACTGGGTGGTTAAATCTACCGCCAAGGGTGTCGCTGCATCACCGACCTGGATTTGCGTTTGCAACCGGAGGGACTTGGTTTCTCCATCGATCGTCATCACCGTCTCGCGGAAATGGAGGGGTTTGCCCTCGTACTGGAGCCGCTGCAATTTTTCTACGACAAAAGGCGTATTGAAGGAAGCGGTCAAATCGGCCTCGGTCAACACGACCCGCATGGTGGCTTGGGTGGGCTGACGCAGCGTGACCTGACCGCGTAGGATGCCGCCAAAGTCGATCGCCACAGCTTGTAGGTACAACTCCATTGCCTCAAGGCGCAGGCCGTTGTACATCAACATCCCCTTGCCCATGAGATCGAAACCATCGACACTCCCTTGCAACAGCTTCGCCATTGGCTCCACCCGCACCGTTGCCTCCAATTGCTCGGTACGCTTAAACAGGGCTGCGATCGCCCGCGTCACAACCTGGCTAAGGAGCCGTTCACCCCCCTGGGCTTGTCCTGGCAATGGTAGGGTTCCTAACACAACCAATGTTTTAACCCCGTCTAGACCTCTTCCCCATATTAAGAAACATGAAGTATTTTTGCCAAATGTTTCCAAGCCGATCTTAGCGGGCTGGGGTTAGCGACTCGCCAGTCCCCGGTCCTTGACGATCATCGTTCTAAACCGGGGCTGGGATTAAAAGAACAGTGCTCAATCCCTTTCTGGAGAAGCTTTTCAGGCAATTGCACCCTAGGGGATATCAGAGCTGGATGTTCCGACATTCCTGGGGGCAATCTTCAGGATTACTGATGGCCGATGCCAGTTTTATTCATGGAGCCAGGGACCAAGGGTGGGTTCCCAGGCCGCGAGTTCGGCATCACTGAACCAGAGGCCAATTTCCTGTTGGGCAGTTGCGATCGCGTCCGAACCGTGAATCAGATTACGGCCAATGTTGATGGCGAGATCCCCCCGAATCGTGCCGGGTTCTGCCGTCAGGGGATTGGTCGCCCCGATCAACTTGCGGGCCGCAGCAACAACCCCATCCCCTTCCCACACCATTGCGACCACTGGTCCAGACGTGATGTATTCCACCAACCCCTTGAAAAAGGGACGTTCCCGGTGAACAGCGTAGTGGGATTCGGCGAGTTCCTGGCTCACATTGAGAAGCTTCAGCCCCACCAAGGTGAAGCCTTTTCGCTCAAAACGGCCAATGATTTCCCCGACGAATCCCCGCTGGACGCCATCGGGTTTAATCGCAATAAACGTTCTTTCCACGACACTGTGCTCCTGGCGACTCACTAAGACTGGGCAAATATAGATACGATACACTGACAATCGGTCGCATAGGCGAGGGAGATCGCGCAAATGGGTTCGAGGTCACAACAATCAACTGCCATTGCTCAGAACGGTGCGCAGGCGCAGACTCAGGCACGATCGTCCCAGACTGGCACTGAGGCAGGACGATCGCGGGTTGAGACATCGATCGCGTCATCCGCGTGGACGATCGAAGCCAGCGAAGAGCTATATCGCATCAATGGCTGGGGAGAACCCTATTTTTCGATCAACGCGGCGGGCCATGTCACCGTCTCGCCCAAGGCCGATCGGGGGGGGTCTCTGGATTTATTTGAATTAGTCAATGCCTTGAAGCAACGGAATTTAGACCTCCCCCTGTTAATCCGCTTTTCCGATATTTTGGAGGATCGGATTGAGCGCTTAAATGCCTGCTTTGCGAAGGCGATCGCCCGCTATAGCTATACCGGGACCTATCAGGGGGTTTTCCCGGTCAAATGTAATCAGCACCGCCATTTGGTGGAGGATCTGGTGCGTTTTGGTAAGCCCCACCAATTTGGTCTAGAGGCGGGTTCCAAGCCAGAATTATTAATTGCCCTGTCCCTATTGGATACCCCAGGGGCACTGTTAATTTGCAATGGCTACAAGGATCGCGAGTATGTGGAAACCGCGATCCTGGCCCAACGACTTGGGAAGTTACCGATTATTGTTTTGGAGCAAGTGGAAGAAGTTCCCCTCGTCATCGCGGCCAGCCGTAAGTTAAAGATTGAGCCGATCGTGGGAGTACGGGCCAAGCTCAGCAGTAAGGGCGTTGGGCGGTGGGGCTGTTCCACGGGCGATCGGGCCAAATTTGGCCTGACCATTCCCGAAATTCTGGACGCGGTGGAACAATTACGTGAGGCGGGTTTACTCCACTGTTTGCAACTGCTCCATTTCCACATTGGTTCCCAGATTTCGGCCATTAGTGTGATTAAAGACGCTATCCGAGAAGCCAGCCAGATCTATGTCCAGCTAGCCAAACTTGGAGCCGATATGCGCTACCTGGATGTGGGGGGTGGCTTGGGGGTGGATTACGACGGCTCCAAAACCAATTTCCATGCTTCCAAAAACTACAATATGCAGAACTACGCCAATGATATTGTGGCGGAAGTGAAGGAAGCTTGCGAGGGACAACTGCTCACTGTGCCCATCCTGATTAGCGAAAGTGGACGGGCGATCGCTTCCCATCAATCGGTCCTTATTTTTGATGTGTTGGGCATCAGTGAAGTCCCTAGTGCCATCCCAGAACCAGCCCAAGAGGATGATCATTTGATTGTCCGAAATCTCTATGAAACCTATCAATCGATCAACGAGGAAAACTACCAGGAAGCCTATCATGATGCCACCCAATTTAAGGAAGAGGCCGTCAGTTTATTTGTGTTTGGCTACCTGAGCTTACGCGATCGGGCCAAGGCAGAACGACTTTATTGGGCCTGTTGTCGTAAAATTCAACAGATCGTGCGCCAGCAGGACTATGTGCCGGATGATCTGGAGGATTTGGAAAAGATCATGGCGTCGATTTACTACGTCAACCTATCCGTCTTCCAATCCGTTCCCGATAGCTGGGCGATCGATCAACTTTTTCCAATTATGCCGATTCACCGCTTGGGCGAGGAACCCACGGAACGAGCCACGCTAGCTGATCTCACCTGTGACAGTGATGGCAAAATCGATCAGTTTATTGATTTACGGGATGTGAAATCCGTCTTGGAACTTCATCGACTTAATCCGGAGGAACCCTACTATCTAGGTCTCTTTTTAGGGGGAGCCTATCAGGAAATTATGGGCAATCTCCATAACCTGTTTGGCGACACCAATGCCATCCATATTAAACTCACGCCCAAGGGCTATGAAATTGAACACGTGGTCAAGGGCGATACGATGACGGAGGTGCTCAGTTACGTGCAGTATAACTCGGAAGATTTGGTGGAAAATATTCGCAGACAAACGGAGCAAGCGCTCCAAGATCACCGCATTACCCTCCAGGAATCCCAGTTGTTGCTCTCTAACTACGAGCGCAGCCTGAGCCGCTATACCTATTTAACCCATGAGTAGGGGAATGGTGGGTATCTCAAGATGTCACTAACAACTTCAAAATCAAACCTGCGGCGTCAATACCTCCAACAGCGTCGGGCCTTGTCTGTGGAGGAATGGCAGCAAAAAAGCCAAGACATTTGCGAGCATTTGCGATCGTCCCCCTGGTTCCAACAGGCAACAACCATCCTGGCCTACTTCAGCATCCGCCAGGAACCCGACCTGATGCCCCTGATTACCGCCTACCCCGATCGCCGCTGGGGATTTTCCCGTTGCCTGGGCAATGATTTGCTCTGGCATACCTGGTCGCCAGGTGCCCCCCTGATTACCGGCCAATATGGCATTGCGGAACCCCTAGCCACCACCCACCGCCTTACGCCCGCCGAGGTGGACTTGATTCTGGTACCTGCGGTTGCCTGCGATCACCGGGGCTATCGCCTTGGGTATGGGGGGGGCTATTACGATCGCCTGCTGGCCGATCCGGACTGGCACCCGCAGCCAACGATCGGCCTCGTCTTCGACTTTGCCTACGTGCCTAAGCTGCCCATTGATCCCTGGGATCGGCCCCTCCATGCCATTTGCACCGAAAGCACCCTGACGCTGATCGCCCGACCGAGGGGAGACAGCCCTGCTAGGATCGGAACGGACACCCCTACAAAACGTTACAGGCCATGACCCTGGGCAATCTGCGTGACCTCTACCAACAGGTCATCCTCGACCACTACAAAAAACCGCGCCACAAGGGCAAAACCGATCCCATCGATCGCCAGCAACGGGGCCACAATCCCTCCTGCGGGGACACGATCGAACTGACGGTGCGCCTCAGCCAACCCGATACAACGGACGACGCGATCCGGATTGCTGATGTGAAATTTGAGGGCGAAGGCTGTGCAATCGCGATCGCCTCAGCGGACCTGATGGCCGAAGCCCTACGGGGAAAAACCGTTCCCGAAGCCCTGGAGATGGTGCAACGTTTCCAGCAGATGATGAAGGGCGAGGCAGAATTTCCGAAGGAACTGCGCAAACTCAATGTCATGCAAGGCGTTGCCCAATTCCCAGTCCGCATCAAGTGCGCCACCCTAACCTGGCATACCCTGCGGGCCGCCCTCGAATCCCAGGAAGCCCCCGCCGCTGGCTATGTCAGCAATGAAGGGGAGGAAACGTGAGCCAAGGGACTGACCAGAACAGGGTGTACAAAGAACTAGGGAATAGGCGATAGTGAACAATGGCCTAGTCGGGATAGCCAACCCCAGCACCCGACGGGCAACCGCTCAAAAAGGGAGAATAACCGAACGCGCATGATGACCCTCAGCCCCGAAACCTTCCTGCTCCTGACCCAATGGGCCGGGATCTTAACTATCATCTGTGCTATCGTGACCGGCATTGGCTTAGCCCTGAAGTGGGGGGTGCGCTTCCGGCTGGTGGGGGCAACGGGCTTCATGTTGGTCCTCACGGCGGGCCTGTTTGCCCTGAGCATTGTGCCGATCGCCCGCACGAGCATCCCTGGTGCCGTTCGCTATGTCGTCGTCTACGACAATGGTGCTAACCACGCTGTCATCACAGTTCCCAATTCGATCACGGCAGCGGAGCTAGAGGCAACCCTGCAGCAGGCCGCGAGTGATTTATTTTCCCTCGGTCGCGGGGCGCAAAATGACACCCAGCTCACGATCCGCGCCCGCACCCTCCTCCACCCACAACCCGGTGTTTCCGAGCCACTGGTTCTGGGCCAAGTCCAACGATCGCTGAGCCAACGCAATGATCCTGACATGAAGATCGACATTTACCGCGATCGCCTCCGCCAACTGCCGCCCCCCGCAGCGAGTTGAGCACCCCCATCGCAGGCGTATGGTTGCAGCCGGATGACTAAACCCGCATGGTTAACCCTGGATGATGACAGGCGTATTGTTAAAACCGACTTTAATTAAGAATTGCCAGTCCCCTTAGCCAGTACACTGGGAGTTTCGATACGCCTTTGGCGTTTCATCACGATTGGTTCCGGGGGGGATCAGCCCTTGGAGGTAACGGGGAAAGCCCGGTTTCAGTCCGGCACTGTCCCGCAACTGTGACGCGATCCGCAGGTGATCGCCAGTCAGAACACCCGCCGATCGCGACTGCTCACCCTATCCACATCTGCGAGGTACGGATGATGGCTCCTTCAGCCTTCTCTCGATCGACTGCGCCATCGGCTCATTTGCAGCCTAGCCAGATTGCCCATGCCGCTAAAAGCATTTTGATTGCGGGGGCTTCCCTGCTGCTCATTGGTCAACCCGCCTGGGCACACCATGCCATCGGCGGGACAACCCCAACGAATTTCTTTGAGGGGTTCCTCTCTGGACTGGCCCATCCCATCATTGGCCTAGATCACTTTGCCTTTGTCGTGGCAATCGGGCTGCTATCTGCCCTGACCCGTGGCGGCTTGACATTACCGATCGCCTTTATCCTCGCCACCTTGGCCGGTACCGGGTTGCACCTACACGGCTTTGATTTACCCATCGCTGAAGCTGTGGTTGCCCTATCCGTCCTGGCGATTGGCGGCATCTTAGCGTTGCGACAGGCCCTACCGCCACTGTTGAGCGCGATCCTGGTGGCGATCGCAGGGTTGTTTCATGGCTATGCCTACGGCGAGTCGATTGTGGGTGCGGAAATGACACCCCTAGTCGCCTACCTCACGGGCTTTGCGCTCATCCAATTGCTCGTCACGATCGGGGTATTTGCTGGGGGACGGGTCCTGCGGGCGCAGGCCCAGGCCCAATCGCCGTTCCAGATGGCTGGCTTCACGATCGTGGGGATCGGGCTAGCCTTCCTGGCCACAGCGGTCTTGGGTTAGGGTTCAGTCACTCGCATTGGGTTAGGGTTCAGTCACTCGCAAGCGAGCGTATCGCGGGTTTGCCGCCCGGTCACGGGATTGGTCCCCGTAGCAATCCCACAGAGATAGACTTCCATATCGGGCCGCATCAGCACATCGGTGAAGTCGGCCCCCGCGATCGTTGCGCCATTAAAGCGGGCATTGGCGGCAGAAGCCCCCTCCAGAATAGCATTGGTTAGATTAGCGTGGGTCAGGCGAGCATTGTCAATCAGGGCATTTCGCAGATCAGCCCCCGACAGATCCGCACTTTCCAGATTGGCCCCAAATAGGCTAACCCCTTGCAAATTACTGCCGCTCAGGTTGCTATTGCGCAGGTTGGCGCTGGTGAAGGTGGAATCGGTCAAATCCTGCTGAGAAAAATCCATCCCAACGAGAAATTCCTTATTGTAGTCCGCAGCCCAAGCGGCGCTAGCCGGACTCGCGCCCCAGAGGCAAATCCCCCAAATCCCCGCCAACAACCAAGGACACATGCGGGTCCAAATTGCTAACAAACCACCCATAGTACGCTTTACCTGTTCATACACGCCGATATTCAACTCCATGATAGGAGCAAAGCCCACCCCCCACCCAGGCGGCTCCCCAAACCGCCCGGACTGCGGTAAGGTGAAAGGAATAAATATTAAGAATTGTGAATTTACGATGACTGCCGTCTCTTGTGCATCCGCGACGACTGGTTTGGGCCAAGATCCCACGGTGATCGTGGTGGGGGCGGGGGTTGGCGGGTTAACGGCAGCGGCCCTCTTGGCCCGACGGGGTTACCGGGTGCGAGTATTGGAGCAGGCTTGGGTACCGGGGGGCTGTGCCTCAACGTTTCAGCGACGCGGGTTTACCTTTGATGTGGGGGCGACCCAGGTGGCGGGCCTGGAGCCGGGGGGGATTCACCACCGCATTTTTACCGAACTGGGGGTTGAGCTACCGGCGGCAACCCCCTGTGATCCAGCCTGTGCCGTGTATTTGCCGGGGGAAACGGAACCCATCCGCATGTGGCGCGATCGCGATCGTTGGCAACAGGAACGGCAACGCCAATTTCCCGGTAGCGATGGCTTTTGGCAACTTTTAGACACCCTGTTTCAAGCCAGTTGGGCCTTTCAGAGCCGTGACCCCATTTTGCCGCCCCGCAATCTCTGGGATTTGGGACAACTGCTCCAGGCCATTCGCCCCGATACGCTGCTAACGGTTCCCTTTACCTTGGCAACCGTGGGGGATGCCCTGCGGCTGTACGGATTGGAACAACAATGGCGCTTAAAACGGTTCCTGGATTTGCAATTGAAACTTTATTCCCAGGTGGAGGCTGACGAGACCGCCCTCCTCTATGCGGCAACGGCCCTGGGCCTCTCCCAATCCCCCCACGGTCTATTTCACCTCAAGGGCAGTATGCAGGTCCTCAGCGATCGCTTGGTAACTGCCCTGACCCAAGCAGGCGGGCAACTAAGCCTGGGGCAGTCTGTGGCGCAGATTCTCACGGAAGCGGGCCGGACCGTCGGTGTGGTTGTGCGCGATCGCAAAACGGGAGCCTGCCGCACGGAAAGTGCGGACATTATTATTGCCAACGTAACGGTCCAGAACCTGGTTCGCCTGTTGGACGATCGTGCAGCTATTTCTGGGCCTAGGTGCTCGCCCCTGGGCAAGGACTATCAGCAACGGGTGGAGAAACTGCCCCCCGCCTCCGGGGCCTTTGTGGTGTATCTGGGAGTAACCCAGGCCGCTATCCCGGCGGGGTGTCCCCCCCATCTCCAATTTCTGTACGATCGCGAGGGACCGATCGGGGAAAACAATTCCCTCTTTGTCTCCGTGAGCCAACCAGGGGATGGTCGGGCACCGGCTGGCCAAGCCACCATTATTGCTTCGTCCTTTACCGATCCCGGCCTGTGGGAGCACTGTTCCGACTATGCCAAGCTCAAAGCGCAATACCAGACCACGGCGATCGCCCACCTGGGCCAATTTTTCCGGTTAACCCCCGATACCCTGCGCCATTGCGAAGCGGCCACCCCTCGCACCTTTGCTCGGTATACCGGACGCGATCGCGGAATTGTCGGTGGCGTTGCCCAGCGACCCAGTAGTTTTGGCCCGTTTGGCTTTGCCCACCGTACCCCTGTGGCTGGCCTGTGGCTGGTTGGAGACTCTACCCATCCCGGCGAAGGGACTGCGGGTGTCAGTTATTCCGCCTGGACCGTCGTGCGTCAAATCACGGCCCAAGACGCACCCTTACAGTAAACACAAGGCTTCGCAACGTTGGTAGTAACGACTTTAGTCGTTGCACGCTAGAGCCAGCACTACCAACGTTGCAGGATTTGCTTTTCGAGCCACTTGGCACGCAGGCGAAGGGAGCGTCCGTTGTGGCTATTCGTTCGGGACGACTTCGATCTCGACCGTCGCCGTCACTTCGGGGTGCAGTTTGATCTCCGCCTTGTAGGTGCCCAGCTTATTGATCTCAGGCAGGGTAACCCCCCGGCGATCGATCACCTGGCCCGTTGCACCCTGGATGACATCGGCCACATCTTGAGCCGTAACGGTCCCAAAGATCGCTTCGTTTTCACCCACCTGCTTGGCGATCGTAAAGTGCTGCGACTGCTGGAGGATTGCCTTAATCGCATCTGCCTTTTGCTTCTCTTCGGCCAGCCGTTGGCGTTCAATCTCCCGTCGCCGTTCCACTTGCTTAAGGATGCCAGGGGTGACGTTAGCTCCCAATCCCTGGGGAATCAAATAATTGCGGGCATACCCAGGGGCTACTTCCACCAGATCCCCTTCCCGACCCAATTTACTGACGTTCTTGGTTAGCACTAGCTGTACTCGTTTGGCCATGATCTCCCCTTCCTTGGGCGGACTTCTGAGCGATGAATCGCATAACACACAAGTTCTCTATGATAGCGAAGGAATTGCCCCCGGTGCAATCCCGATCGTGTTTTTTGTGGGTTGCCCATAAATTAGCTCAACTAGCTTGACCGGGTTGGAAAGGGGTTTTGGAAAGGGTTGAGGAGGATGGTAGGCTGAGGGGATAAAGGCACTGCTATCCCTAGAGCAACTGAACTAATGCGGCGCAGGATAGCCTGATCCGCCAAGTGTGGCGATGCGTTAGTTTGGTAGTCGCAATTTGACCTTGTGCTTGTTCACCAAACTCACCTTAAAACAAAGTCAGTTGACTGGGTTCTGGTACTAATTGGTCCCACGGGAGCGGGGGAACAGGAATGCCTTGGCGTTCCAGGGCGTGTTGGAATTGACGGGCTGTGTGGGGCGATTGCGCCTCCTGGGGACAGTGGACAAAAAAGTAGATCCGCGTTCCCTGTTGGAGCCAAGTAGCGACCTGATTCACCCATGCCGCGAGATAGGGCTGGTTCCAGTCGGCAGTGGGATGGCTAATCAAGCGAATTAGGGTAAAGGGAGCCGTGAGGACGGGTTGGAGAGGGAGTTGGGGTTTACGCCGTTCCGAGTGCAATTGGGGATTATCGGGACAGTCATAGATCGGACGGCTATCCAGAAGCACCCGCCCGATACCCAGGTCGCGCAAAAAACCATTGAGGCGATTGCCGTGGGCATCAATAAACCAATCCCGATGGCGCACCTCCAGAGCTAAGGGCACCCCGATCGCCGTCATCCCCTGCAAAAAAGCGGTGAGATCGTCCCAGCGATCGGGTCCGTAGTTAGGCGGCAGTTGAATAAATGTAGGTCCTAGACGGTCTCCCAGGGTTGGGGTTGATGCCAAAAACGCACACGCGGCGGCTAAGTGCGGCAGCAGGAGACCTTGATGGCTGAAGGCACGCGGGAGTTTCAGGCAAAATTCAAATCCAGAGGGCGTGGCCGTTGCCCAACGGTGCAGAGTGGCGCGATCGGGGATGGCGTAGAAGGTGGTATTCCCCTCAACAGTGGTAAAGCGTTGCCCGTACAGCCGCAAAAAGTCCCGCGATCGGCTCTTGGCCGGATAGAAACTACCCACCCACTCTGGATAGGACCAAACCGCGCATCCCAAGTGAAATTCCATACGCCAGCTACCTGAACGATTCTGGTGGGGGTAAATACCCTTCTATCAAAAATATCGGGGCCGAACGATCGCACCTGCATATCCTTCAACATCAACGCCTGCGTCATCTGCGTGAAACCCAATTCCCCGATCGGGGTGGGAGCCGCCAGACCACCAATGAGTTTCAGGGCCACGAAGGCATAGACCTTTTGGATCACTCCCTCGGCGATCGCCTGGACCGCCATGACCACCACCTTCCCATAGCACCGATAGACAGCCGCGATCGGAGAAATCGGCCATTAAGACCCCCCTCGTGCGCCAAGATTACGGTATGGCTGAACGTAAATTTAGTTCCTGGAAGGCAGGGGTTTCGGCCTCGATCGTCAGGGTATCGGGTTGGGCCGGATTGCCGTTGATCAAAAGTTGATACGTCCCCTGGCTCAGATTCTCTAAGACAAAGACCCCGGCTCCATTCGTAACCGACAGTTTGCGCAAGCCGCCTGCCGTGGGGACTGCCTCAACCCTAGCGCCCCCGATCGCGGCCCCTTCCCCATCCGTCAATACGCCAGTCACCGTGTAGGACAGGATCAGGGGAATCTGGACAGGCGTGTAGCTGCCGGGGACAACTTCGACGGCATAGGCAGTTTCCACGGGTTTCCAGTCCAGGGGATAGCCCGCTGGGTCAAGATCAAGGCGATAGGTATTGGGGGAAAGGCGCACGTAGAGGCCATTGCGGCGGCGGTCTGGACGGAAGGCCGCGATCGGTTGGTGGTTTAACACAATCAGTAATTCGGGATTATCTCGATATAACTTTTCGCCCGCATCCCGATCACCATTGTTGTTCTCGTCAAAGAAGGGTTGGATGAGTAACCCACCCAGGGTACGCAAATCGGTAAAGCGAGTATCGTCGGGATGAATCCCCTGCTGGAAGTTAAGGATCGGCACCACCTCAACCCGAAAGCTATCTTCGTTCGAGGTGACAGCAATCTGTTGATATCTGGCCCGTAACGCGAGGCCCGGTAGCACGCCCGTAGACGCTGCGGCAATTACCCCCTGCCCCTGGGAGCCGCTACCATAACTGAGGTCGATATCCCACAAGTAACGGCCATCATTGAGTTGTTTCTGGGAACGATAGCGCCAGCCAAGGGTCGCGAGGTAGTCGCGATCGCTGGTAGTGTGACTGGTGGCATAGTCAAACAGGACAGAATGACCAATATCAAGGCTAATTTGACTTAAATTTTGGGTGGATACGTTATAGCTCAGACGGAAATTACTCGCCGCCTCATTTCCCAGACTACTGAGCTTCAAACGTTCAAAACGACTATCCACGTTCCATTGCCATTGCTGGTGAGTATTGGTTGCTATGCGCAGGGTTGTGAAAAAGTTTTTCTGGCGCAAGGATGTTTGGAAGCCGCCATTAATGACCTCCGTGCGACGATTGCCATCGACAAATACCAGGAGATTTGGGAGCAACTGCCAGTTGAGATTAGCTCTTTCGGAATACAAGTCACTATTGAAACTAATACTCAGTCTTGGCAAGGGTTGAAAAACCAGATTGCTATTAATATTTAAGCCATTTTGGGTCTTAGTGGATAGGGCAGAAAGGGACACCTGCAAAGGAAAAGCATTGGGTTGATAAAAAACTTCACCCAGTATCCGAGGAGTATCTTGGTAGATTGTCCCAATGCCAAGGGTCAAGTCTTCGGAGATGCCCTGGCGATAGGCAACGCCGCCCTGGAGATTAGTCAATTCTCCGAAAAAATCATTTTGATTCCCCAGTTCGCGACGCATTCCCGCTGAAAAAATCAGGGCCGAGGCGCGATGGGGCAATTGACCGGTCACATTCAGGAAACGGGCTACCCGCTCATCGGGGGTGGCGGTGAGTTGACCGTTGGGATAGAGGAGCACCCGGTAACTGGCTCCCCCCCTTTGGCCCGTGGGGACCTGATCAAACCGATAAACCCCGGAAGCATCCACCAACACTTCGCCCATGACTTCATTCTGAAAGCCCCTGACAAGCCGAACCAGAGTGCCGGGGGGAGCTTGGCCCCCGATCGTGCGCTCGAGGGTTTCGGCCTGGAGGCGCTGACTGGGGGTAAAGCCACTGCCAGTAGCCATACTGGGGGGCGGGGTAAAGCCCCAGCGCTGGATGGTGGTAACGCCCCAATACTGGCCCCCTTCGGGACTAAACCAAAATTGGGGTTGGGCCGCGATCGCATAGTCGGCGCGATCGGTTTGATGAAGATACTGCAATTCGCTGAGTTGCCAGGATTGGGGATCAAGCAGATCAGCTTGGTTGACCCGGAAAAACCAACTACCACCGAAAAGGGTTCCCACCGCGCTGAGGTCACCGCGATGGTCGGTGAACGTGCGACGACCGGAGCCGAAACTTGTGTTTCCCCAGCCTCCCGTGTTCCCCGGATTGTTCAGGGTGCCGCTACTTTCTAAGCGTTGGCTCACCGTTCCCCAGACAAAATCAGCCGCTTGCCTTTTGGGTAAGCCGTCGAGGAGCACGGGGATCTCGCCCGGAGCGCCCCGTCCCGTCACCACCGTTAGCCAGGGGGGACGGAAGACAATAGCATATTCCTCAATGTCAAATTCACTGGGGACACCCAGCAGCGTTTCAATTTCCGCGATCGCGATCACCAACCCCAGCCTCGGATCAACCGTGAGGGTATTCGGGTCCAGACGCCGGATGACCCCAGGGGAGCGGAGTTCCAGTTGGCCATCCTCAAGGGGCGTGATCCGAAATTGGAGGGCGGTCATCACGGTCTCAAAGGGCAGTAACCATTGGGAAAACGCGATCGCCTGACGACCATCTTCGCGCCCCCGGACCAGGGTACTGGGCACCACGTTGCGGCGATCGAGATTGAGGCCCACAGGAAAGACCCCAAAGGATTCGGTTGTAGGAGATTCGGCTGTGGCGGATTCGGCTGTAGGAGATTCGGTTGTAGAGGTTGGGGAAAGTTCTGTGAGCGCGGGCACTGATCCGGCCTCTGGCGTTGGCACCGACTCTGATCCTGAAGCAGGTTTTGGCACCTCGATTGGCAGCAACTCAGGACGGGACAATGGGGAAACGGAATCCCTGGCCGTAGGATCAGCCTGGGGCAATCCCGCCTGTGCCAGGGCGGGCAGTGCCATGCTCCCATAGCTACCCACCAGGAGGGCAACCCAGCCGCTTATCCAGTTCATACGTGCTTCTCACATCTAAATCCCAGTCTACCTTGGGTTTCCCAATCCAAGGCTGGCGGTGGCTAGTGCGTATGCCGTTGTGAGACGATCGCCAACAAGGCTGGAGGAGCGGTTGGCGGGCAGGGCCTAGGGTGGGGCGGCTGAGCGGGGGATGACCGGCAAGGTAAGGTTCACGTTAAAAGGCACTGTTCGTGTACGATCGGCGGCGATCCACACCAATTCTCCCAGCAGTTGGTATTCCCCCGCTTTAGGGGGAGCCTGATCAGGGGCCGGATAGGGTAAAAGAATCTGACGTTGCGTTTGGGCAATCACACCAGATTCGGGCACAGTCCCCGTGGCGATCGTGGTACCGCCCTGTTTGAGCGTCCAGTTAATCCGGGGTCGTTCTGATGCGCCACCCCCATTCTTGACCAAGAGTTGCATCGCTTGTCGTTCCGCATTCCAGCTTGCCCCTTCGACACTCAATGCCGGGGACAAGTCCCCCTGGTAAACATAAAAAGTGGCTCCAATTCGGGCTTTGATACTCACGGTATAGGTCGTATTATCAGTGGCCACCTCGGTTAGGTTATCCCCTTGTAATGCCTCTGTGAAAATCACGGCGCGATACTCCCCTTCAGCTAGATTAGGCGGGAAGTGGGAAATCAGACGGATGCGACGGGTGGCCCCTGGAGGAACCACCAATTCCGTGGGGGAAAATTGCAAATAGGGGGTTAAGTCGCCCATTGCTTCACCCGGTTGCAGGGTTTGAAAGCCGCTATCGGTATAGGTAAAGGGTTCGGCGTAGACCCTGGCCCGGAACACCTGATCCGTGACATTGGTGACATTCAGAACCCCTTGTGCTTCGCCCCGTCTGGCCGTGGTTTGTAGGACTAACGGCGAGAGACTCATTTGGGCCAAGGCCGCCCCCGGACACAGCAGCAGGCCGACGGCCAAGCTGGTGGGGAAAAGTCGTTGCGAGAGCGGGGCGATCGTGAACGCCGTCATACCCATTCACTCCATCAGTGGACACCAAGCAATAAACTTAAGCTGGACAGAACCCTAGGAACTCCAAGAGCAAATTCTGCAACGTTTGTAGTGCTGGCTTTAGCCTGCAACGACTAAAGTCGTTACTACCAACGTCGCTAAACTATATGTTTGCGGGACTAGGGGACCAGCGTAAATTGCACTTCGTATTGATAGTTGCCAGGCGCATAAGGATTATTTGGCAGTAGACGCGAGGCCTGCATATTGACCGGCAGGGTGTAGCTACCGGGCGCTAGCGGAGCTGTTAGTGAACTACCACTGGATTCGCGAGTCGCGTATTGATTGGTACTGGGATTAATGATTTCGGCATACCAACCCGATCCTGGGGGATCAGGGGCATTGTCAGGAGACTGGAGGAGGGAAACCCCATCAACCCGAATCGTGACCCCTCCATTACAGGTAACGGGCACCGCCGCTGGCACACCACCCAAATTGGCAAAGGAGGTGAGGGTGGCTAAACCCGATACGATCGTCGAATAGGCCAACACCCCTGGGGTAATCTGACCCACAGTACACACGCCGGGAACTGTCCCATTAAAGGGAACATTAACGGTTTGGGCCAAGGCTAGCGGGGACAAGGCAAAGCTCCCCAGCACCGTCCCAGCTAAAGTTAAGCATAAAAAACGTAACATCAAATTTCTCCTGGGATCAGTCGATCGTCATCCGTCTATCTGTCTGTCGATGGCTAGGGAACCAGGGTAAATTGCACCTGGAATTGATAGTTCCCAGTGGGGAGGTTATTCGGTGGTGTGCGCGTCGCCTCCATATCAACACGGAGGGTATAATTGCCAGCAACTAACGAGGCATTCTCAAACTCACCACTGGATCTCCGAAAGGCAATCTGGTTCGAGCTGGGGCTAATGACCTCGGCATACCAAGCAACACTGCTCGGATCAGACAAATTGGTCGGCCACTGGCTCAGGGAAACCTCATCGACCCGGATGGTAACATCCCCGACGCAGTTGACAGCCACCGATCCCGATGCCGGGGTACCACTGCCGCCCCAAGACCTTAAGAATTGCTGGCCACTGATCGGATTCAGGATCTGTCCCAGCATCCCTGGGGTAATCTGACCCACGACACAAAGGCTAGAGATGTTGCCATTGAACGGGACATTGACGGTTTGAGCGGTGGCAATAGGGGCTAGGGGCAGACTGCCCACGACTGCCAATGCCGAAGTTAAGAATAGGGGTCGCAACATCAAATGTCTCCTGGATTGCAGTCAATGTTTATTAGGCCAGCAATCGTTAGGGTTGAGTGTGCTTCCATCAATCCGCCAGCCACCTATCTCAAGCCGCCCGTTTCAGACCATCCGTTTTCAGTTTATGGAGATATCTTGTTATGGAGATATCTTGACGCCCATCCGGTTCGGCCTCGCATCCCGATCGCCCAGTCGAATTTCCGTAACATTACGGACCATTATGCCCAATCTGTTCCGTAAAACGATCGCAGGTTACGAATTATGACGTTTCTCAGGGGGTGACCGTTAAACTGACCTCATACAGGTAATCACCAGCCAAAAAATAGGTGGAGCGTTGGACCTGCATAGAGAGGGCTACTTCATTCAGACCGATCGGCAGGTTTAGGTGAGGGATGGGATCATCACTAGCCACCTGGGTTGTATTGAGGCGCATCACGGTCCGCTTCACCGTGTCACTGGGATCGGGTGAAACCCCAAAGCGCAAAACAGGTGGGGTAACCTGGAGGTGGACGGGAATATCAGTACGGATCTTGACCGTGGCTGGCACCGTTGTCTGTAAAACCGTAAAACTATTGGGTGCTAAGGCTAAACGGCCCGGAGTGGCGGCTTCAACGAAGACCTCAGCCTGCGCTGGCAGCCCCCCGCCAGCGATCGTGCCCCCCAGTGCAAGGAGAGCAGAAATCCCCCTAACAAGCGGATGAGGCATCAAGCAATGATGAGTTAATGGCAAGATTCGCTCTCCCAGCGTAGGACGGCTATTCAAGTTCCGGTTATATCCTTTTCTAACCGCGATCGCTCATCAAGGGGACACCCATTCTGGCCCTAGTGGTCTATCAATCTTGATTTGGTAGGTTGGGTCAAACGCCGTGCGACCCCAAAAAGCCAGTGAACGTATTAGGTCGCACCCACTCGACCCCAACCTACAATTCCCCAACTTTAGGGATGATAGACTTCTAGGGTTGAATTCAAGGCTTTTTGAGAGAATAGGGAAGACATTCTGAGAGCCTGCCCAATCTATGACCCTGCAACTGCGCGTCTATGTGCCGCCCCATCCCCTGATCAAACATTGGCTGACCGTCGCCCGTGATGCCGACACCCCCCCCGCCCTCTTCCGCACCGCCATGACCGAACTCGGACGCTGGCTTACCTACGAAACTCTGCGCGAATGGCTCCCCACGATCGACCTCACGGTGCAAACTCCCCTTGCCTCCTGTCCAGCCACCGTCGTTGATCCCCACGCCGCGATCGCCGTGGTCCCTATCCTGCGGGCGGGGCTGGCCCTGCTGGATGGTGCCCAATCCCTGCTGCCCCTCGCCTCGGTGTACCACATCGGCCTCGTGCGTAATGAAGAAACCCTGGAAGCCAGTTGCTACCTGAACAAACTCCCCGATCGCCTGCCCGACGGGATACGCATTCTCATCCCCGAACCCATGCTGGCCACGGGGGGCAGCATCAGCTTTGTGCTGGGGGAATTGGTGCAACGGGGGGTAGATCCGGCCAATGTGCGCATTATTTCAGTCGTCGCGGCCCATCCCGCCCTGAAGCGCCTCAACGAAACCTATCCCAGCCTGCAAGTGTACACTGCCGCCATTGATGAACAGTTAAACGAACACGGCTTCATCGTTCCCGGCCTGGGGGATGCGGGCGATCGCACCTTTGCCACCTGAAACATCGGCAGGGAAAAACCGTCAGGCAAAAAACCATCAAAAGCAGCCCTCTGGAAATTTCTATCCCTTGATTGCAGCTTTTTCCAGACGGCTTCCTTGCGAAAAAAATAAACACCCCATCTCCGGCCTGATCCTTTAGAATCACCGTTGCATAGGGTGTTTGAGTTTGCCATAGCTAGAGAATGCCCTCGTTTGCCCAAAATATTTCAGGGAGTAGACAAAATGACTCACCGTTGGCCATTTTCCTACGGAGACACGCCACGCCCTGCCCTGCCCCCTGTCCCCCACGCCACCCAGGGTCTCACGAAGTCCCTGATTGCCCTG
>NZ_JBRCAD010000052.1:0-25962 GCF_053493415.1 Trichothermofontia sp.
GGCTAGAAATTGCCCCCTCACGGGTGATCATGACCATGCAAGGCAACGGTAAATTTAGCTATCGCCACCTGTGGGAACGGGGCGTCTACGGGGTCAGCCGCTATTGGCTACAAAGTGACTCCCTGCGCACCAGTGGTCAACTGCGGCTCCGAAACTACACACGATCGCTGACCCTCGCCGGGACCTTCACGGCCCCCCAACACCTGCGGGTGGAATATGAACTTTGGGCCGCGCAAGTCCCCCTAGGGCGCTACGTCCTGGATGTCGAGATCCACTAGGCGATCGGCCAGCTAGGGAGTTAAGCATTGTTACAGCTCAACGGTTGACCCGGATAGGGGTCAGTAAAATACTGGACAGATCAGCCCTGGCCACGTGGGTCTAGGAGCCATTAACTTGTGTTCCCGTTCCAGGCCAGTCGATAGCGCTTAGGTTATCGTGAAGGGGGAGCAGGGCTGGGCTAGTTGGCAATCTCCCGGAGCAAGCAGACCCCCCCCTGTATTTTGATGGGAACCCCCGATTACGGGTGAGTTTTACTCAGACCTTGGCCTGGTTTGAGGTTGTGCATCCAGCCCCATGGCAACCTTCCAACCCCCACCCCTAGGGGATCGGGCGTTGGTGTGCCCCTTCAGTCTTCTACTCTCTTGGTCATTACTTGGCAACTTTTTAGGCAACAGCTAGGCAACACTATGGTCAATGCAACTGCACAGACAGCCACCCCCCAGCGGAAAAATCCGAAGAAGCATAACCACTATGGGTTTCGGGATTTCTTCAAATTTGATCTAGAGAAAGGCACGATCGTTGACTGGAATGGTGCCCAAAACATCCTCGCCACGGAAGATTTTATTATTGGTTTGGTCGAAGGGCTAGAGGAAGAGGTGGGGGATGCCTCGGCGGCGATTATGTATACGATTGGCTGTGAGTGGGGCCAGCGGGATGCCTTCTTTTTCGAGAAATGGTTTGAGCGGGAGTTCGATCGCAATATTCGCCAGACTAACCTCCTCTTTTTGCTAGAAACCTGGTGGTGGCCCTTCACCTCCCAAGGCTGGGGACGCTGGGAAGTGGATATGGGCGATCGCAAGCAGGGCTTCATTTTCATTAACCTGTTCGACTCTGCCGTCGCCCGCACCCTAGGGGATGTGGGCAAACCCGTGTGCCACATTTACGCCGGATTGTTTGCCGGATTCTTTACGGAACTCGTGAAAAAGCAACTGAGTTGTATTGAAATTCAGTGCTACTCAATGGGCGAAACCTACTGTAAGTTTTTGATTGGTGGCCAGGACCGGATTGATGCCGCTGCCTTCTGGCTGAATGAAGGGGCAACGGCACGGGATATTGAAAAACGGCTACGGTCTGGGGAGCGCTTGGGATGAACACGCTCACCACCACCGCTAGCCGCAATGGCTTAGCCCCTCCCCCTGCCAACCGGGATTGGTTGACCCTGACCGTGCAGCAATTTTTCGCGACGGTGAATTGGGATGATCAACCGCTGGCGGTCCAGGAACTCAAGCGGACGTCCATTCAAACAGGTGGCCCCCTGAGCTTGACCCTAACCGTCAGCCAGTTTATGAGTGCTTTCCCCTGGGATGGCAAGGCGATCGCGGCCCCCATCCCCCTAGAGGAAACCCTCCCGATCGCTGAAGCCAAGGGACAAGATCTAACGGTTGACGACTTCTCAAACCTGTTTTAAGGGGCTGGGGCAGGGAAACAGCCCGCTGACACACGGGCGGTGTTTCCCCAACCGATTTTTGTTGACACCTGTTATTGTTGGCACCTGTCTGCACCGGAGCGAATGTATGCACCCACAAATTGAAAGCTTGTTAGATCAGGCCGAGAATCGTTATCTCAACCCGGAGGAGCTAACCCTACTGGATAAATATGTCAGTTCCCTGCCCGATCGGCTGGAAACCTATCGTCGCCTACGCGATCAAGAAGTTGCCATCATGCAACAAGCGGTTGATCAATTACAGGCCGAGATGCCCCACATCCAAACCGTCGATTTAGAGCGCAGCATTAAGAATGCACTGCTTGTAGTCCGGTATTGTGCCATGTCCATGCTCCTGGATGACGAAACCTTCACCAAGGAACGGCTCTTGAGTTGGCTGAGCCGCAATGTGCAGGTCTATAACACCCAGGCCATCGATCGTGCCCTCTACCGCCATCTGGAAAAATCCCTCACCCAGGCCTTGGGTCCCAAGTCCATGAGCTTCCTGCAACCCTTCCTGGTGATGTCACGGGATGCCGTTTTGCCAAGTAACCCCTCCCTAACCCCCTGAGGGGATCACCGTAATCGTGCGCCTGGGGTGATCGTTAACCCAATGGCATAACTGGAGAATCACCGGACGGATACACAACATGGCCAAGGGATAGCCGCTAAATGGGATGAAAGTGAGATGGTATTTAATTGCGCTAGTGTCGTCAATATCAAGCTTGGGAACGTTGGTAGTAACAACGTTAGTCGTTCGGTGTTGACGAAAGCCAGCACGGCAAACGTTGCTGCATAATTAAGGATGCTAATTATGCGTTGCACTCAGTTGGATGGCGTGGACTAAGTTGGATTGTGTCGGATTGCATCACACCGAATTGGGCTGAATTGTACTGGCTGAATTGTACTGAATTAGATTATTGCGCGAGGGTAGGGTCCTATGGTTTCCGTGGCTGATTTACTGATTGATAACCGCATCCCCAGTAATTTCTTTGTGGCTGATGCCTATGTCCACAGTGACCTAGAGCTAGGGTTACTGGAAAATCGACGCGGGGCACGTCTACTGGCCATGCCCGAACCCCTCCTGCAAGCCATTTATGCCGGTTTGTATAAGGAAACGGGACAAGCCACTCGCCTGGTCCTTTTCAACTGTGGCCGCTGGTGGGGTAAGAATTTCTATGCCCGTTTCTGCGAGGATCTGACGGACTATCACCACCAACCCCTTGCCGACCTGCCGATGATTGAATTTTTACAATCCCTACAACAATGTTGGCAAACCCACGGCTGGGGCCGGATTGATCTGGATCAAACCTATCAACAACGGGGATTCCTGCTCATCAAAATCTGGGATTCGCCGTTTGCTAAACATGCGATCGCCGTCAGCAGTGTGGACCCCAGTGCCGCAACCAAGCGTCCGGTTTGTTTTCTGGAGGCGGGTGTCCTGAGTTCCTTCTTTAGCCAACTGACGGGGCGGGATCTCCACTGTGTCCAAACCACCTGCGAGTCCCTGGGGGCAGACTGTAATACCTTTGTCCTCGGTCTGCGCGATCGCCTCTTGGCCGCTGAGGAAATGGCCAACCAGAACGTGGATCACGCCACCATTATGCAATCCCTCTGTGGGGAAAGTGGGACCCTCTAGGCAGAAGCCACCCAGACTCAGGTAACGGGAACCCCCCACCCACGGGTTACCGGTTCCCCTTCAGCCTTGCCCTATCCCGCTGCCCTGCCCCCGTGATCCCGGCCTACCTGCCCGTGACAATGCGCACACTGGGCAGTCCCCAGTCCCCAACACTCAGTACACTATAGGAATTAGCACCCGTTGGCAGCCGACGATCGCCAAACCGTGATCTCTAACCCTTAATGCCAGTTCATCCCTATGCCAAAAGTACACGCATCTCCAACTATCGACTTCTGGGGTTAGTTGGACAGGGGCAATTTGGGCGGGTTTTTTGCGCCATCCACCGGAAATCGGGGCAGATGGTTGCCCTCAAGGAACTCAAACACGATCGCTTCCCCACCCATAAGTTCCTGCGCGAACTGCGGTTTCTCCTGAGCCTTCAGCATCCCAATATTGTCACCTGTCGGGCGTTGGAACATACGGTCAATGGCCGCTATTTGGTCATGGATTACTGCGAGAGCGGCACCCTGCGTAATTTGATCGTTGAAGAGGTGCGGCCCCATCCGGCCCAAAGCCTCAAGTTGGTCATGGATATCCTGTTGGGGTTGGAGCACGCCCACAATCGGGGGATCGTCCATTGCGACATTAAGCCAGAAAATATTCTCCTGCAAATTCAGCCGACGGGTTGGCTGGGGCGCATTTCTGATTTCGGGATTGCCCAACTGAGCCAGGAGTTGAACCAGGATTTTAATACGACGGGTTCCCCGGCCTATATGGCCCCAGAACGGTTTTATGGCCAGTACTCACCTGCCTCGGATCTCTATGCCGTCGGCATCATTTTATTTGAGTTATTGGTGGGGGAACGTCCCTTCTCTGGGACGCCGGCTGATTTGATGTCAGCCCATTTGAACCAGCCGGTCCAGATTCCGACCTTTGTCCCTGAGGCGATTCAAGCCGTGATTCGGAAGGCACTCCAAAAGCTGACGGGACGACGGTTCCACTCGGCGACGACCATGCTAGCGGAGCTGCGATCGGCGGCTAAAGCAACCGGCTGGCAGTTGGCACCGCCCTCGGAACCGAGTCCCCCCCTCCTCTTTTGTAAGTTTGTGCCCCAGGCTGCGCCCCTATCAAAACTCGTCGGAGGGACTGGGGCTGCCTCCCCAGAGCCGTCTTCACCCACCTTTACCGCCCTGCGTCAGGAAGCACTCCGTGCGCCGATTAGCGACTTGCAGGTTCAGACCGTCTCGGCAACAGCCACCAAGCCCGAAATGGCCAGCCTTTATTGCCTCTCGCGCCAGTGGATCTATTGCCGTACCTTTATCCCTGATCTACTAACGGCCCAGGAGGTCCAGCGATCGGTCTGCCATCTCCCCGTCGCCGCCCAATCCCTTGTCGTGGGCAAACGGGGGTGTTTTGCGATCGCGTCCCAAGACCTCTACCAAATCCCCTTCCCAGCGCCCCAGGGGGATACGGGCAAAGTTGCCCTAGAGACCACGATCGTCCATCCCATTCGGGTGTTGTCCCAGCCAACGGACTCGGTTATCGCGATCGATCCCCACGGCTATTGGATGGCAGCGGCTCCTTGCCTTCCCAGTACGCCCAAAAGTCCCCTGTCGCTTTGGTCGTGGCCGCCCCACTCTGTCCAGCGCACCCTTGAATCTCGGGCGGCCCAAATTGCCCAAATTATCCCCCTGGATACGGCCCACGGCGTCGCCATCTCCCACCGTCACCGAACCCAAGCCTCGCGGCTGGAGGTCTTTAATCGCCGGGGACGCTTTTTGGGACACCTGAATGTGCCCGTGACCACCAGCGTTTTCTACCAGGGGCTGAAACCCTATCGCCTCATGACTTGTGAGTATTTGGCAGTAGGAGAGAGCCCCTGTCAGCAGACCGCCTGTCCATCGAATCCCTGCCTCTATCCCGCCTCCCTGTTGATCTTGGACCTGAAGCCGTTTCGGGTGATTCGGGTACCCCTGGCGATTGTCCCCATCCTGGTCGCAGCGGCTCCCTGGGGCTATGTTTTAGTGGATGCAGTGGGCACATTGCTGTTCCTGGATGGCACAGGACAACAGGTGGGACGGGTCGCTGGCCCCCCCCAACCGACGGCGATGGCCTGTTTTGGTAACTACGGCCTCCTGTTAGCAACCTGGGATGAGGTAACCCACAGTGGCTATCTGTATACCCTGGACCTCCGCCAGCTGAATCTGGATTTCCTATTTTGAGTGGCCTGAGCGCATTAGCGCGATCGCTGGTAGCGTCCCACCACCTCAGCCGTCGCGAGGACGTGTCCTTGCAGGGCCGCTGTCACTTGGGCCTTACTGGCACCGGGGGATAGCGCGAGGGGGCGATCGAGGGCATACAACTTAAAGCAATAACGGTGGGTACCGCGCGGGGGACAGGGACCACCATAGCCGATTTTGCCAAAGTCGTTTTTACCCTGAAGGCCCCCCTCTGGCAGGGTGCGATCGGCAGGCACTCCTTCCGGCAAACTGCGTTGCTCAGGGGCGAGGTTGAATACCACCCAGTGGACAAAAGTCCCACCCGGGGCATCCGGATCATCACAAATCAGGGCAAAGCTTTGGGTCCCAGCCGGGACATCATCCCAACGCAGGGGGGGCGAGCGATCGTCACCATCGCAGGTATATGGGGCGGGAATCATTCCCTCGTTGCTAAAAACCGGACTAATCAGTTGCATCGTCACCTCCGAGCTAGGCGTGGGTAGCGGGCTGACCGGGCTAGATATCGGCGAACAGGCCATGAGTAGAAGACCCAGGCTAGCGATCGCGGCCCCTGCCCCCAGGCCATGTAACCCTCCCCCCGCTGTGAACCGTATGCCAAACGGCTTCAAAACGATCCTAAACAGTCCGGCGGGGTTGTGGCTCAGCAATAGGAGGGCGGTGGGGAAAATCATGGTACTCAGTTCTAGGCGGAACGGAACGATCAACAGGGTCAGACGCGGGTCGCACGGCCTGACAACCGTTCGGGGCAGGGTATCCCAAAATTTTTGGGAAATCCCGGCATCCGCATCGCCGTCGGATGTAACCTGGTAAAGAATAGGTGTTAATTGTGGCACGGAGTGAGACGAAACGGCCTATGAAAGCCATGATTCTGGCAGCAGGGAAGGGAACACGGGTCCGTCCGATTACCTATACAATCCCGAAACCAATGATTCCTATCCTGCAAAAACCAGTCATGGAGTTCCTGCTGGAATTGCTGCGGAGTCACGGGTTTGATCAGATCATGGTCAATGTCAGCCACCTCGCCTACGAAATTGAGAATTACTTTCGCGATGGGCAACGCTTTGGTGTCCAGATTGCCTATTCCTTTGAAGGTCGAATTGAAGATGGCGAATTGGTGGGGGAAGCCCTAGGATCGGCAGGCGGGATGCGCCGCATTCAAGATTTCTCGCCTTTTTTTGATGATACCTTTGTTGTGCTCTGTGGGGATGCCCTAATTGATCTCGACCTAACGGCAGCCGTTAAGTGGCATAAGCAACAAGGCTCGATCGCCACGGTGATTATGAAATCTGTGCCCCGTGAGGAAGTCTCCAGCTACGGGGTCGTGGTCACTGATGATCAGGGCCGGATTAAGGCATTTCAGGAGAAACCCGCGATCGCAGCCGCCCTCAGTACCGATATTAATACAGGTATTTATATCTTTGAGCCAGAGGTTTTAGACTACATTCCCTCCGGCAAAGTCTACGATATCGGGGGAGATTTATTTCCACATTTAGTCGAAATTGGCGCTCCCTTTTATGGCATTTCAATGGACTTTCAGTGGGTCGATATTGGCAAAGTTCCCGACTATTGGCGGGCAATTCGGGGCGTTCTTGCGGGCGAAATTCATAATGTCCAAATCCCTGGCCATCAAGTGGCACCGGGTGTCTATACGGGCCTCAATGTGGCGGCTAATTGGGAGAAGATTGACATTCAAGGACCAGTCTATATTGGCGGGATGACCCGCATTGAGGATGGCGCCAAGATTATTGGCCCGACGATGATTGGCCCCAATTGTTATGTTTGCAATGGCGCGGTGGTGGATAACAGTGTCATTTTTGAATACTCCCGCTTGGGGCCAGGGGTCCGACTCGTTGATAAGCTGGTGTTCGGTCGTTATTGCGTGGATAAAACGGGAGCCGCGATCGATGTCCAGGCGGCGGCCCTCAATTGGCTGATTACCGACACCCGCCAGCCCCCCCTGGAGGCACATCCTTCGGAAAGTCAGGCGATCGCGGAACTGCTCCAGGAATCCTACCCAAAGTATTAAAGTATTAATGGGCTAATGGCCCCTTGAGCCATTGACTGATTTTGAATCAACATCAGCATCGAGATCAGACGCGGTATGGTCGAGCCGTTACCGCGTGCGATTGCGGGGAGGCACCCGCCGTCCCTCGAAAAATTGCCGTTCTAAGTAGCCCAGCCCCAACCAAGTTCCGCCCGCCAGTAAGGTGACGATCGCGCCGATCCCACTCCCCCAGCTAAACACCGATCCCCCAAGGACACCCAGGCCAGGGGCGATCGCCCAGGTGATTGCCCCCCCAATGGCGACCCCCAGACGCAGACGTTGAATCGCCCTGAGGGCCGCTCGGCAATGGGCACAGTGCTGGGTATGGGCATGGTAGCGATCGAGGAGAGCCGCGATCGGCTGGGCCGGCGGCAAAGACTGGCCAGGAAAGGGATCAGCGTCGTAGGTATTCACCCAGTTGCGCAGCGCCACTACACAGTTATCCGCTGCCGTGGGTAGATAGCAGATCTGGCTGAAATGAGCACTGCCCCCCCGCTGTTCCAGATAGCGTTCCTGGAAATGCAAAAAGATTTGATCATCCTCCAGTACCCCGTTCTGACCAATATGGGAATACCAGGTTGGCGCTAGTTTCAGGAAAAAACGCGGCAGCTTACTCGCAAACTTGAAGGGAAAGCGAGCAAAAACGCGACATTCCCCCTTCCGGATCGGCGTTGCATAGACCACCGTTAACGTGCGACCAAACTGCCTTGAGGTCAAGTCATGCCACATGAGGGCGGGAGCCACAAAATGGGTCGTTTGTGATCCTAGGGTGCCGCGCCGGGGACCCTCTGGCCAAATCCCCTGAAAGCCTTGCTTGGTGGCCGTGACCACCGTAATCGATTCCACGGGGGCGGCGTTCGCCCGGTTGCCAACGGTAGCATGGTGCGTAAACGGGATATGGCTGGAATCCAGGACATTTTCCAACAGCGTGAGAGCATCGTAGGGTAAATCCCGGAAGGTATTCAAACAGACCCAAGCGTCCGGGTCCTCCAGCATCGGTTCAATCACGGGCACCGCCACCTGGGGGGCATTCTCGGACTGGCCAGGGTAGACAAACAATAACCCCTGCCGCACGATCGTGGGCAGCGATCGCGCACAAGCCCGCTTCGCCGTCTGGGCACTGGCCGTCACCGCCTGTTGGGGAATGCGATCGCACTGACCATCACCGCGAAAGGCCCAGCCATGATAGGGACACTCCAGCAACCCATCCTCCGCAATCCGACCTTCCGAGAGCGGCACCAGCCGATGGGGGCACTGATCCGCAAACACGCGCCAGCTCGTCGCTTGCCGATCCCACCAGATCACTAAATCCTGCCCCAGCAAGGTGAACTTGTGGAGTTGGGTCGGGTCCAAATCTTCAACGTAAAAAATCGGATACCAGGCTTCTTGCCAGTCAAAGCGGTGGGGATCACTGCCGCCAGCCGGGAGCGTGGGCGTTGATTGTAATTGGGCAATTGGGGACGAGGCTGCCGTTAGCATGACGTTCAGGGCGTTACAAACTTGCGTAAGGGGAGATTTCTTTACATAGCTTAACAATTTTCAGCTTTTCCGGAGCAGCCAGCGGGCAGGGTGGGTGAGTAGACTAGTAGCCAACCCAGATCGCGACTTCGATCGCGAGGAGTATGCCTGATGCGTCCCATGCCGCCCCAAGGTCGGATTCGTCCCCGCATTAGCACGATGCCCCGGCAGCAGTCGGAAGCCTCGTTCCAGTTGGACTTGTACAAGCTTGCCGTTGAGAAACGGCGGCTGGAACAGGAACTCAAGAAAATTGAGCAGCGTCGCCACCAGATTCAGCAACGGCTGTCGCTATTGGCAAAACAAATTGCCAGTACCGAAGAGCGGGTACAACAGATGCGCGAACCACCGGCCACGGTCTCGCGGCCCATTCAGAAAATCGATGCCGATATCAGCGAAACCTACAATACGTTGTTGCTGGAGTATTAGGCACGCTGAGCGGTCCGACGCACCCTATCCCAACGTAGAGGGTCGGGGTAAATACCCCTCGATCAAGATATCCGAGCCGAGCGATCGCACCTGGATGTCACTCAGGGCCAGTGCTTGGGTCATCTGGGTGAAACCCAACTCCCCGATCGGGGTGGGTGCCGTTAGACCGCCAATCAGCTTCGGGGCAATGAAGGCATAGACCTTTTGGATAGTCCCCTGGGCGATCGCGGGTGCAGCCAGTTGCCCGCCACATTCCCACAGGACTGACAAGCAGCCCCGATCGTAGAGATGGGCCATCACCGCATCCGGGGTGACTTGATTTAGGGTTATCACTTCAACCCCCTGGGCTTGCAGCGCGACGCGGCGATCGGGGGGGGCCGTGGCTTCCGTATAGATCACCGTAGGGGCAAGGTCAGTTTGCCAGAGGTGGGCGGTCATCGGCAAATCCAAGCGGCGACTCAGGACCACCCGTAGGGGCGTGTGGGCACTCTGGCCGTGGGTCGTCAGGTGGGGATTATCCCGGCGCACGGTATTGCCACCCACAATAATGGCCTCACAGCGCGATCGCAGTTGGTGTACCCACCCACGAGCCTCAGGCCCGGTCACCCACTGGCTATGGCCCCCACTGGCTGCGATCTTACCATCCAGGGTCATGGCATACTTCAACATACCCAAGGGCCGCTGGTAACGCATCCGATGCACAAAAGCCTCATTGAGACGCTGGCAAGCTGCCGTTTCGACGCCAAGGGTGACGCTAATGCCAGCCGCTCGCAACCGGGCAATGCCATTGCCAGCCACCAAGGGATTCGGGTCTTCCATACCCACCACCACCCGCTGAATCCCGGCGGCAATCACGGCATCGGCACAGGGAGGGGTGCGGCCATAGTGGCTACAGGGTTCCAGGTTGACATACAGCGTCGCCCCCTGGGCACGAGCGCCCGCCGATCGCAGCGCCAACACCTCCGCATGGGGTTGACCGGCTGCCGGATGGAACCCTTCCCCGACAATTTGCCCACCCTGCACCACCACCGCTCCCACCAGCGGATTAGGAGCAGTTCGCCCCGCCGCCTGTTGGGCCAATGCCAAGCAACGGTGCATGAGGGCAGTATCAAAGGGGGTGATCATCGGGGAACCGCCACTTGGTTGAGTAAACTCCGGATCACGGCAACCGTCGCCACCCCATCGAGTTGGGCCTCTGGTTTCAGGATCAGCCGATGTTGCAACAGGGGGGGGGCCACCGCTTTCACATCATCCGGTGTGACATAATCGCGACCGTTGATCCAGGCATGGGCCTGACTGGCCTGGAGCCACAACACCGCTGCCCGTGGGGAAGCCCCCAGGAGCAGATCGGCTTGTTGGCGGCTGCGCTGGACAATCGCCAGTAGATAGTCGAGGATGGGTTCCTGCACGGTGACGGCCTGCACTTCCTGACGGGCTTGTAACACTTGGGCCACCGTTGCGATCGGCTTGAGCCGTTCCAAATACACTCGTTTTGCCAGAAACCCCTGCTGGGTATTAAGCAACATTTGCTTTTCGGCCTGGGGATCGGGATAGTCTACGGTAATTTTGAACAGAAAGCGATCGAGTTGGGCTTCTGGCAGGGGATAGGTCCCCTCAAATTCCAGGGGGTTTTGGGTAGCAAGCACCAGGAACAGATCCGATAGGGGCCAACTGGTGCCATCAAGGGTCACCTGCTGCTCCTCCATCGCTTCCAGCAACGCGGCTTGGGTTTTCGGCGGCGTGCGGTTAATCTCATCTGCCAACAAGATTTGGGTGAAGATGGGACCCTGCTTCAGGGAAAATTCACGGGTATTCAGGTCAAACACATTCGTACCCAAAATATCCGAGGGCAAAATATCGGGGGTGAGTTGAATCCGCCGAAAGTCGGCCTGGATCAGCCGTGCCAGGACTTTGACCATCAAGGTTTTGCCTGTCCCTGGCACCCCTTCCACGATCGCGTGTCCCCCGGCCAACATGACGATGAGTAACTGCTGCGCCACCGCCGATTGACCGACGACAATTTGGCTGAGAACTTGGGTCAGGCGGGTAAAAATCAGATGCAAATTACTCATGCAAGCTTAGCTCAGACACCAGAAACGCTTAATCAGAAAGTTGACACCCCATTGCCCTAGAAGGGCGAAGATTCTTGGTTCAACGACCCGCTATACCCCCGCAGGATTGCACCAACTGAGCTAGGGGGCAGATCCTCCCCAAGCGTAGCAAGTTCCGGTGCGCCCCATCGGACTCAGTCCTTGTTGCAGAATGTTGAGCGCGGCGTTGGTATCCCGATCTGCCACCAACCCCCAATATGGACAGCGATGGGGTCTCACACGCAACGCCTTCGGAACCGTCTTACCGCAGTGGGCGCAATTCTAACTGGGGTGATGGAGCGGGGCACCGCAACGGTCGCTTTCCCATACCTCCAGCCGCAATACTCCAACCACTGACGGAACGTAGGCCATCCGGCATCACGCATCGACTTCGCATTTTTGCAGTCAAACGCCGTGCGCCTCAACCAAGCAAGCAAACCGGTTGGGCCTCGCAAACGCAACACCAACCGACAATTCCCCATTTTAGAGATGACAGACCACTCGTGCAGCACAGCATTAAAATTATGCAAGGTTTGTGGGGATAGCGCTCGCAGGCAACGACTAAAGTTGTTACTACCAACGTTGCGCAACTTTATGTTCACTGTACTACAGCAGTTTCATACCTGGTGAGGTAAAGACAAGGGGCTTAAGCCCCTTGTTTACAAGGCTTGACAGTACTTCATTGGAGAGGGAACGGCTGGAGCGCCGCCCCTTAATTAGTCACACCATTCGGAACCCCGGTTGTTCGACCTCGCAGCGCCGATCGCCCGGCGGGACTCAAGAGCACACTACAGGTTGTGGGAGACAAATCTGGGTTGGGTAAATCCGTACTGGTTCCAGGCTCCAACCCATCCGTGAGTAGCCAGTGAAACACCGCCATTTCGCTAAAGTCGCAGGTATGGGCCGCGAGGAGACGGCTTTGCCAATCAAATACCCGCACGTTATACCCCTGACGCCGTGCCGCCGCCCCAAAGCGATCGAGGAATGAATAGCGATCTAAATAATTCCAGGTATTCCACACTTGGGGATTGACCACCACATCAACCCGTCCTGGTTCCCGATCGCCCCCCAGATAAGTCACCCAATTGTCAACTAAGTCATCCCCGTACAGTTGTTTTGCCCACCACAGACTAGGGTCAGTCAGGCGGCTATCGCAGATCGTCAGAGCGGTTTTGATCGCTCCCGGCGGGGCACTGTCCAGGCAGGGGGGGAGACCCGGCTGCTGAAACACACTCAGATCCAGTGGCTCCAGGGAGGGGAGCAAGTGGGGATTAACCTCTGCCCTAAGCCCGCCAGCCCCGCTCCCCCACCAGAAACTCCCTAACCCCAGGCTGAGACCCAGGACAGATTGCCAGGAAACAGATTGCCAGGAAAACGATAAACGTCGGGACGCCCTGTACATACTCGCCGCTCCATGCTAAGGCAGCACACAACTCATTATGCAACGTTTGTCGTGATCGCTCTAGCTGGCAACGACTCACATCGTTACGACCCACGTTGCAAAACGGTTGCTGTACTCGTGGCCGGTCAGCCCTGTAATGGGGGATTGTCGATTAGGGTCAAGTTGGCGCGCGCTCCTCTATTCACTCGCTTTGTGGGGTCGCACTGGGTTTGACTCGTCTCTAAAATACAACACCTCCATACCCGGTGAGGTACAAACAAGGGGCTTAAGCCCCTTGTTCGCAAGGCTTGACCGTACTTCACTAGCGAGGGAACGGCTGTAGCGTGCCTCTAAGGGCCGCGATCGCAGTCATCGTGGCTCCAGACCACTATCTAGTCTGCCCACCGCTGGCCTAATTCCTGGGCACGGCTCTCGGCAGGGGCCAGCACCCGTTCCTGAAAAATACTGAGTAAATAGTCGGGATCACGATACATTTGCACCGGTAGTAGCCAGGGTGATCGCGTGGGTTCATCCCATTCGTCCGTATTGAAACCGGTCCCCGTGACGAGGACCTGGATAGGAATCTTGATCTGGGGCAAGAGGGCTTTAAGTTCCGACGGCACCCCTTGCGCTGGATTCAGTACATCGATTAACAGCAAACGGGAGATGGTGGCCAAATTAAGAAGTGTCGTTGCAAAGTTGACACTCAGCGGTGGGGTGAGATCGATCGCGATCGCGGCATACCCCTGTTGGTCCAATTGTTGTTCTAGGGCTGCCAAAAAGTGACGCGATTGGTCATTAAAGGGACAGGCAATTAAGACAATTCGACTGGCGATCGTCTCAATCACCGTATTCAAGGTTTGACTATTCAGCCAAAGGCAAAGAAATTGGGCCATCTCCAGGGTATTCACAGCGATCGCGGTTTCGTTATAGGGCGTAATCAACAGGTGAGTTTGCTGGGCAGCCGTTAACTTTAACTCCCACGCCGACATCCCATAGACCCAACATTCGCAAAGCGTAGCCCCCTGAAGATTCGTTTTCAGCAGCCTCGCCCCCATGAAGTTAACCCCAACCAAGGTGGCGTCGCTGAGGTTCGTGTTTTGTAGATCCGCCTGGGTGAGGCTGGCCTGGGTCAGATTCGCTTCACTGAGGTTAGCACCGACTAAATAGGCCCCCCGCAGATCGGCCCCTTCTAAATTAACCCCCACTAGGTAAGCCCCCCGCAGGTTGGTCCGTCCCAGGTAAGCCCCGCGCAGATCGGCCCCGGTCAGGTTTACTCGACTGAGGTTAGCCTCCAGCAGGTAAGCCTCGCTGAGGTTGGCAGCCAACAGACTAGCCTCGCTACAAATGGCTTCACTCAGGTAGGCCCCACTGAGGTTACAGGCCATCAAATTCGCCCGCCGGAGGTTGACCCGCATCAGGTTGACCCCACTCAAGTCCATCTGGCGCAGGTCCGCGCCACTCAGATCGGGCCAAACCTCCGGATGCGCCTCACGCCAACTGTTCCAGGTAGCTACCCCTTGCTGAATTTGTGCTAGATGCGTTGCGTTCGCCATGCGGCGTTATCCCTTTATTGCCAGTGGTTGCCAAAATGATTGCCAAAGCCTTTCTTCAAGCTATCAAGATTCCGGCCTCGATTCAGCATGAATGGCGATCGGGTAGGATGAAACAACCCAACTCCCTCCTAGCAGTGGTCTTCCCATGTCTGATGCGTTTCCCCCAACCTTTTGGCAAGGTGTTGAGCAGTTCAACCAGCAGGAATTTTATGCGTGTCACGATACCCTGGAGGCCATCTGGTTAGGGGCGACCGACCCGGAACGCAGTTTTTACCAGGGGATTTTACAAATTGCTGTGGCCCTTTATCACTTGGGCAATGGCAACTGGCAGGGGGCCGTTACCCTGCTGGGGGAGGGTTTAAACCGACTGAGTCGCTATCCCCAGGACGATATTGGCCTAGATCTCGATCGCTTCCAGGACGAATGCTATGCCCTGTTGCAACAGCTCCAGACCCTCGAACCCGCAACCCTGGCTACCTGGTTACCCCAATGGCAGGCGCAGCATCCCTATCCACGTTTGATGCCCGTCCTGCCCATGCCCTAATTTCATCTCGCTGGTTGCCCTTCCCAACATTCGCTACACTATGCCCACACACCCTCAGTGCACTTGATTGTGCCGACCGATTTCCTTCCCTATGCTGGCAAACCTCCTGAAATTCTTACTCGGTATTGGGCTGGCGATCGCCTTCCTCACGGTGGGCAGTGTCGCCACCGCCCGCTACCTCGTGGCCCAGTTCACAGCGCCACCGCCCAAACCTATCTATCCCGAAGAAAACAAGCCCCCTAATCCCTTAGCCCAAGCCCCCAATCCGATTCTGGCGACCCAGCCCAGTCCCAGCCCCAGTCCCAGCCCCGATCCCTTGCCCCCGGGAGCCTATGCGGCACGGGTAACCTGGCCAGAGGGCCTGATCCTGCGGGATGGGGCCAGCGCCCAAGCCAATACGATCGGGGGGGTGGAGTTTAATGATGGGGTGATTGTCCTGAGCGAAAGTCCAGATGGGGCATGGCAACGGCTCAGGGTGGAGACAACCCAACAAGAGGGTTGGGTCAAGGCCGGGAATACGGAGCGGCGATAAACGCCGGGTTCAACACCCCGCACCCTAACCGCTTTAAGGGAGAAGGGCTAACCCCCTGATGGTCCCGTAACTTCCCCGCGTCCCGAGGCGGAGAGGGTGAGGGCACATCGAACATCAGTTAAATAAACACCGTGGGCGTAAAACTACCGTGCAACCCAAAGGGGATATGGTGACGCAGGGGTAAACGGGCGATCGGGCCTTGCTGAATATCCTGGGCGGCAAAGATCAGTACGACGGAACGGTGATGGGTGCTGTCGTAGGCGATCGTCAGCAGCCAACCGTCATCCTCAGCAGTACCACCGGGGCGAGGCACAAATAGGGGTTCTCCGGTAAAGCCCGTTGGGGCTGCACTCCATACCTGTTCAGCCCCCGTGTGCAGGTCTAGCTTGAGCAAGGCTTGCAGCGGCGCATTCCCGATCGGTGCATGGGCCGCCCCTAAGTAGAGATAGCGGTAGGGACGACCCACCTGGGCGGGATGGAGGCTGGGGAACTCACAACAGCGCTCTAGTAAAACTTTGTGGGTAACTTTCCCCGTTTTCAGATTCAGGTGAAAACGCCACAATTGACCCGGTGGCAAAGCCTTAAAATCTACCTGCCGGAAATCAGTTCCCGGTTTGAGGGAAGGGAAGGCGGCGTAGCAAATCGAGTCTACCCAAATCTCATCCCCTTGCTCATGGGCATTGGCATGGTGGAAGACAAAACAAGGGTCAGCCTCTAGGACGATCGGCTGAGCCTCGCCCGCTACCACGCCAGGACGGGGCAGCAAAATCACCCGCGTCGGACGATCGGGTTGAAAGCGAATACACTCCCCGGGCGCTCGCAACCCCAGCACATAGGGCAACCCCTGCATCGTGGTTGGCGTTTGGAAAAAGATGCCGTAGTGGGGCGTAATGGCAAAGTCGTGCATGAACGCAAAACCGGCGATCGGATAGGTGGTTTGACGCACAATCCGCGCCGACTGATCCAACTCATACAACTTCAGCGTTGTGGATAGCCCACTGGCTACGGCAAAATTAACAAGACAGGGTTGGCCATCATCGGCTTGGGAGGCGGGATCGATATGGGGATGAGCCGCAAAAACCGGCGGTATCAGTTGGCCATCAAAAGTCTCTAACCCCAGGGTTTCCAGCGTTGCCGGATCGAGGCGGTGGGGTTCACCCCCTTCCCACATCGCCAGCAACTTACCGCCCCAGTAGAGCACATGGGTATTGGCTAAATTCTTAAAGCGTAAATCAAAGGCATTTGCTAGCCAGCCACCCGCCTTGCGGGTACCGAATACCCCCCGGTAAAGAATACGTCCCGCCGCCTGCTCCGCACAGAACCCTGCCGTCCGGACAAAACGGTTGCGATAGTGAACCCCCTGCTCAGTAAAACTAATCGCCGAGATCATCCCATCACCATCAAACGGGTGGTGGAGGGGGTGGCCGTTCACATCCAACAGGCCGGGACCATTACGGAAAAAAGTCCCCCGCAGATCGACGGGCAATGCCCCCTCTATTTCCTCAATCCAGTAGTCAAATTCCTGGGGTTGGGATTCGTACCCCCGCAGCCAGTCCTCCTGGCGATAGGAACCGTTAGGCATACTTAAAGCAGTCTTAGTCATAGTAATAGCGTCAAAGCTCTCCCAGCGATCGCAATCTCTCAACCCAAAATCTAAAATCTAAAATCTAAAATCTAAACTTACTTCGTCATCAAACCTTCAGTCGAGTCAGGCTGATCAGTTCGGCTAGCATCCGCAGCACTGATGGCGCTCGTGTTGGCCTCAACATCCTGGACTTGAGTGGTCGCCTCCGGTAACCAATGTAAAAAACATAGGGGCAACAGGGTACTGAGATTGGCAATAACCACTAATAACCAGAGGCGCTCAAAATTGTGTTCCGTAATCCCCAACCCCTGCATCAAGAGTGCCCCGGTTTCGTAGGCGAGGAGGGCGGCCAAATTGGTTACCGACATCAGCAGGGCAAAGAGGGTCGCCTCAATCCCTGGCGGACATAACCGCGCCGCCAACACCAGCACGGGCATATAAGCGATCTGCCCCATCACCGTCAGCACCAGACTATCCCCCAAGCTGAACCAACGATCGTCAATCCCGAAGGCCCGATTGGTGTGGGTAACCAGTATCAGCATACTCATCCCTAACACCGCCGAGAGGACCGTAGACCACCCAAAAATTGTCCGGAACGGCACGGTTTTAAGAAAACGATGGAAAATCCACACCCCGATCAGGGCGGCAATGCTGGTCACTAACCGCACGCGCCCTAAGAACTCTGGCTCAAACCCCAAATCATTGGTGCTGAAAAAGAAGAAGGCCGCATCGGCAGTGGGCGTGGCCTGCCAGATAAAGAGAAAGGCGGTGGGTAGCCAAATGGCTGGTTTGGATAGGGCCTGTCGCAGTTGCTGCATCTGCTGCCGGATCTGGGTCAGGCTGGCCCCTTCGTGGGTGCGGCTTTCCTGAATGAACCCCACAATCAAGGCAACCAATAGGGGGAAGGTGGCTGTGATGCAAAAAACGGCTTGGCTGTCCAGCCGCGCTAGCAAGAAGCCACTCAAGTAGGCAGTGGTTAATCCCCCTAGGGCAGTGGTCCCCCAGCACAGGGATTGGAGGGAACCCACTTGCGCCTGAGTTTCCCGCCGTGCCCGTTCAACGACCAAGGAGTCGGCAATCACATCGCTGATCGCCACGGATAGGGAGCCTAGCATGATCGCCAGCATCGTCATCCCTACGGTGTGGACCACCGTGGCTAAGGCCAGCCAGGACAAAGCACCCAATAAGCCCGACAGCAGCAGGTACGATCGCCGCCGATAGCCAAATAGGGGCAACCCATCCGAAACAAACCCCAACAGCGGTTTTACCATCCAAGGTAGGGCAGCGACGCCCATCAGGGCTGACACTTGGGCTGGCCCCAACCCCAGATCATCCTTAAGGAAAAAGCTCACGGCCAGACGGGCTAGGCCCAAAATCCCCTGGACAAAGTAGACCACGAGAATCGCCATCAACTCCAGGTTGGGCTGATTCCCCAACAGCAATCGCTTGACTAGGCTGTCCCGCCATTGCGGCGATGTTTGCGGTGAGGTTGAGGGTAACAGAAGCACAGAGTCGCTTAACAAAACTCAACGATAAGCCTATCATAGCTGGCTCTGCGACCCAACTTCACCGTTGGCGGGGTCCATAAAGGTGAGGGTACCCGTATCGCCGTTAAGGGTGGCGGGAATGCCTACGGGTAGGGCGGCATTGGGGCCATCATGGCCAAAGGGTAAATCCGCCACGATCGGCTTCCCTAAATCCCCCAAGCGATCGCGCAACACCGTCGCCACAGCCAAACTAGGGATCTCAGGGGGAGCCTCGCATTGGCTAAAGCGACCGAGCGCAATCCCTTTCACCTGTTGTAAGCACCCACTTAAGCGCCATTGGGTCAGGAGGCGATCGAGGCGATAGGGCGCTTCTCCCACATCTTCGATCGCCAAAATCACCTGGCTGAGATCGGGCAAGAGGGGGGTGTGGAGCAAATGGGTCGCCACGGTCAGATTCCCCGGCAGCAGGTACCCGGTTACGGCACCGCCGCCCCAACCGTTACCCTGCAAAGGAGCCAGGTGCGTTGGGTTACATAGCCAGTGCCACAGGCGATCGCGGCTCCAGGCCGGTTCAGCCGCCAACGTGGTTAACACAGGCCCATGTATTCCCCCCCTGCCCTGCTGCCACAGGGACCAGAGCAGCGCCGTCACGTCGGAAAAGCCGATCACCCATTTCGGGATCATTTTCTGGGAGGGTTGCCAGCCCCGTTGCCGCAGTAATTCCACCAACCGCATACTGCCATAGCCCCCCCGCACACAGAGGATGCCCCGGTAACGGCTATCCCCATAGGCATCAAGCCACTGCTGAACCCGATCGCTATCCCTACCCGCTAAATAGCCCCATTGCTCGCGATAGTGCGGGTGTAAATCCACCTGATAACCCTGCGATCGCCACAGGGCCAGCCCTTGTTCAAAGGCAGCAACTTCCCGGTGTCGTAGGGTTCCGCTAGGGGCAATCACGATCAGGCGATCGCCGGGTTGCAGGGGAGGCGGCAGTTGACAGGGGTTCATAACTTAGAGAGGAGGTGGAGTCGGTATGATTGCAACAGTATCGTTACCCTGTCCCCTCAGCAACCAACCTGAGAATTGCTATGCCGCGCAAGCCTGCCTCTGCTAAATCAACCGCGCCATCAACCGCCTCACCCCAGCCTGAACCCGCCCCAGCGACTCCTGATCGGGCCAGTCCCCCCCCGCGCCATCGACGCGGTTTCCCCGGACGATTCGCCCGATCGGGGCCTACAGCATCCAGGATTTAGCCGTGGTGGCCGGGACCTTGGTGGTGCTGGATACGGTGCGGGGATATCTGCTGCAAGTAGAGGCGGCCAATGACAATGCGATCGTCCTCAATCCCCATCAAATTGAGTTGTTCCGGGACGCGACCAGCATCGCCTGCTGGGCATCGGATCTGTGGTTTACGCGGGATGATTCGGTCTATGTTTGCCGGAATGCCCTTCAGGTGAATCCTAACCCCCAACCTGGTGCAGCCGCGATCGCCCAGCCTTCCCAAGGGAGCATCGTCCTGGGTAACCTCAAACCAGAACCCTTTGTGGCCCTCAATTACCTGGCGGACGGTGTGGCCGTGTGGGGCGAAACGGTCTATGTCACCTGCCAGAAAGCAGGCTATATCCTGGTGTTTGGGGCAGACACAGGGGAGATGATTACTAAACATCCGGCCCCCGGCATTGGGGTTGAGAATGTGACCGTACAGGGGGAATCGCTCTGGGTTTCGGATACTACCGAGCAAACTGTCTACTGCCTCGATCGGGCCACCGGGGAAGTGCAATTTAGCATCCTCACACCCTTTGAAGGTCCCACAGGTCTAGCCTTTGTGCCCCAGGGCGAGGGGGTGGAACCCGTGCTCTACGTGAGCTATGCAGGCGAGGAAGCCTACGTCCGTGATGACCCCAATGCCGATCCGCCCCACCAATTGGCTTGGCGCGATCGTACCTTCCTGCATCCCCTCTTCTTTGCCCACTATCCGGCAGATCATTACACCCTCTCCAATGGCTACTTAATCGAAATCGCCTACGTGGAAGAACTCTCCTCCCTAGAAAGTATTCACCTGCGGGACGTGGAGTGGCGCATCGCCCTCCCCTCCGAGACCCCACGCCAAAAGGTGCGTTGGGTAGAACCCGTGGGGATGCCCTTCACTGAGGAACTGCAAGAGGGGCAGCGGGTAGCCGTCTTTCGCTTTGACTCCCTCCATCCCGATGAGGCTCGCCTATTTGGTTGGCGGGCACAATTGGAGGTCTATGGCATTAAGTACACCCTGACGCCCCCTGATGTGGAAGGGCATCCCCCCCTACCCCCGGAGTTGGAGGTGCGCTATCTCATCGATGATGATGATCTGGCAATGGGCAGCTTAATAGTCCAGGATGCGGCCAAGGTGGCGATCGGACGGGAAACCAATACCCTGCGCCAGATGATTAGCATTCGGAATTATGTGTACGATCGCCTCTCCTATGCTCTGACCGTGCGGATTGAACCCCCAGATGTTGTTCTGCGCCGGGGGACGGGGTCCTGTGGCGAATACGTGGGCGTGCTGTTGGCCCTGGCTCGTCTCAATGGCATTGCCTGTCGCACCGTGGGCCGCTATAAGTGCCCCAACCATCCGGAGATACGGGGCGTGCCGATGCAACCAGATTTCAACCATGTGTGGTTAGAGTTTTTGATTCCCGGTCTGGGTTGGCTACCAATGGAGTCGAACCCGGATGATGTCCAGGAACGGGGACCTTACCCCACCCGTTTTTTCATGGGCTTAGCCTGGTACCACACGGAACTGGGGCGAGGGATTTCCTTCGAGGGGGTGAAGACGGAGGGCGTGCCCCTCGCCGATACGGACCTGGACATTTCGATCGGCGATCTAGCCCTCAATCATATCCAATTCACGATCCTGGATGACCTGATGCCCCCGCGTCCCTAGCAGCTATTTGCCAAGCGCAGATCGCGATTACAACCACAACTCCCCCCATAAGGGTCAGATCTTCGAGCAGCAACTCGTTGTTCGTAGTAACGACGGTAGTCGTCAAAGCAACCGTATCTAGACTGTTCAAACAGGTTCTAAGGCTTAAGAACCAGGGGCAGCGCATGAAGGGCCGTTTCCAAGTCAGCGCCGGGGCGATCGGTCGCCACCTTAATGACCAAGGGTTGTTCCTCCGGGCTAAAGGGTTCCAGGCTTTGCTGCTGGAGAATCGCCACGGTGGCATCGGCAATATCGCCCGTGCGTTGCTGTAGCCGTGTCTGGAGCACGGTCAAGGGTGCCTCACAGTGGATGATCCGGATGGGCATTGCCTGGGCGGCAGCTTGGCTGAGGATCGGCTGGCGTAAGGCTTGGCGATCGTATTTGGCATCCAGAATCACCGTATATCCCTGGCTGGCCAGTTGCAGCCCCAGTTGGGCCAGGCGATCGTAGGTTTTGGCAGTCATTGCCGGCGTATACAGATCATCCCCGCCGCGCTGCCTTAGGGGAATCCCGGCCAAATGTTTGCGCACCGCATCCGATCGCAGGTGAATGGCCCGGTGGTGACGTGCTAAAATCCCTGCCACTGTGGACTTACCGGAACCGGAAAGGCCAGACATGAGGAGGATCTGCCCCTGACCGAGACGGGTATATTGCCATGCCAGCCGATAGTAGTGGGCGGCGGTTTGTCCTGCGGCTTGTTTAGCATCGTCGTCGATGCTGGGGTCATCCAGGAGGAAGGAGGTCACCTTGGCGCGGACGTAGGCTTGGCGGCTGAGGTAAAGGGGGAGGACCTGTAAGCCTTGCCAGTCCCCGGTTTGTTCGAGGTAGGCGTTCAGGAAGGCATTGGCCAGATCGGGGCGGTCGCGGGCTTCCAGATCCATGACGGTAAAGGCGACATCGTACATGACATCGACAAACCGGAAGGGTTCGTTGAACTCAATGCAGTCAAATAGATAAAACCGATCGTGCCAATAGCAAATATTGCGCAGGTGCAGATCGCCGTGACACTCACGAATGCGATCGGCCTGGAGGCGTTGTTCAAACCAATCGGCATGATCCTGGAAGAAGCGATCACAATAGGCTTGGGTTTCCTCATACTGCTGCCGGGTTTGGGGACCGTGGCGATCGCGATCGATATAACCGATGGTCTGCTGGAAGTTCTCATCAATCGCCAGACGGATTTGGGCCACCGTGCCATAGCTGCGAATGTGGTCATTGGTAACCGAGTCAGCATGGAAGGCCGCAACCACCTCAGCAAGAGCCTGCATCTGGGCGATCGTCACCGCCCCTTTTTCAAACTGATCGAGCAGTAGTGCCGATTGCGGGAACTGGCGCATCCGGAGGACATACTCAACCGGTTCCCCCTCGCCATTGAGCTGGTAAACTTCACCCTGGCGAGTAATGGGCAATACATCCAGGTAAAGATCCCCGGCTCCCCGCTGATTCAGACGGAGTTCCTCCTGGCAAAAGTGGTGGCGTTTCCCCAGGGTGGAATAGTCGAGGAAGCCAAAGTTAACGGGCTTTTTGATCTTGTAGGCGTAGTCCCCCGTCAGCAGCACGTAGGAGACATGGGTTTGCAGAAGGACGATCGGCGGTTGGACCGGATGGGGATAAAAGTCCGGTTGCTGCATTTGGCTGATCAGCGGGGGCAGGGCAGAATCACTCATAGGAATCTAATACGTTGGCCTGAGCCAATACCTGGGCAGAATTCAATCATGTAGACGCTTCTGAATCACTGTACTGCTAAAGCTTGTGGGGTAGGCACCCTAACTTGTCTGAATCCTAATTGTCCTGTGGAAATTCAGGGGCGATCGCGGCGAAAGAGGGGGAAGCGGACCTAACCGCAGTAGATTGGTATTGAGTCAGCAGTGAAAATTTTTAGAGAGAGGAGCTTCGACCTCATGCTTCCCTACATTCTGGCCCTCGTTGTGGCTGTGGGTAGCCTAGCCCTGTACCTGTCTGCCTTTTTCTTTCCGGAAACCCATCGCAAGGGGGATATTGTCTTCAGCGGGGTGGGCCTGTTCTACGCCCTCGTGCTGTGGGTTTGTGCGAATCGGTTTACGGGGGCGGCCCTGCTGGGGCAGACGGCCAGTGTGGCGCTGTTGACTTGGTTTGGCTGGCAAACCCTGACGCTGCGGCGGGAACTGGTGCCGAGCGATCGCCGGACAGGCTTTGGACCGAAGACGATTCAACAGGGACTAGGCCGGTTAATGGGCGGTCTGATGCAGCTACCGGGGGATCTGGCGGGGGCATTCTCGCGGTCTCAACCAACGCGGGTTGTGCCACCAACGACTGTGCCAGAGGCGTCTGCAACACCCACGGAAGAGTCTGCGGGGACGGGTGAAACAACCGTCGCCCCGGAAGCAACGGCGGCAACTGGCCCAGCGGTAATCCCAGAACGGCCAAGCGTGCCTGCACCCGCACCTCCGGCCATACCCACGGCGATCGTGGATACCCCTGAAACGGTTCCAAGCCCAGCAGTTGTCCAGCCAGAAGCACCTTTAATGGGGAGCGGGCCAGTAACCCAACCAACGATCGCGCCTGAACCGGAATTACCAGAGACCGCAGACCTGCTTGAGCCAAAAGCCCCTGAGGAAGCTGATGCCTGGGCAGTCGAGGCGACGGACGATGTTTGGGAGGAGGACAATCCACCAGCCGCAGAGACTCCCTCGCAAGTACCGGCTAAGCCAAAACGGGAGAATGTTTTCGCGGTGCTGAAGGATGCGCTGTCGGCATTGTCTCCCTTTAAGAAGCGACCGAGCCGTCCGATGATTACGCTGAATCGACCAGAGTCGGAGGATGAAACGGCTGCTGAGTCTACAGTCGAACCAGCAATCGCACTGGAAGTTGAACCGGCAATTGAACCTGAAAGCGAAGCCGTCGTTGAAGCTGAAGTCGAACCTGAAAGCGAAGCCGTCGTTGAAGCTGAAATTGCGGCTGAAATCGCAGCCGAAGTGCCCCCAGGCGTTGAGGCAGGTACGGAGTCTGCGGGGGAAGCGTTCGCGCAGCATCTCCAAGGGAAAATCGCTGAGGTTGAGCCGGATCAATCAGAAATCGAAGATTGGGAAGCCGAACCCAGTCCAGCAGTAGCGCAGACAACGGATGCGTTATCCGAGGTCGATGAGGCAGCGTCCAATGAACCGGAGACTGCAACCGTCGAAACGGCTGGCGATGGAGAAACGGATCTGGGACCGGATGGGGCCGCCGCGATCGCGGTGTCGTCGGAGGTCGAGGTAGCCCAATCGGATCTAGATGTGATTGATGAGCCGGTGCCGGAAGCGCCGATTGATGTTGAGGCGAGTGCGGTATCGGAAACCGATGACGATTAGGCGGGGGCGGCGACTGGCATAAGTCTGAGCGCGATCGTGAATTGAAGCCGGAAATACTTCCTTAAGCGGGGGAGACGATCGCCCCGTTTTGGCGCGGCTGCGCTGCGCGCGAACGCTCGGTAGAGTTGGAGTGGGGGAAAATCGGCAAGCGAGCGGGCGATCGATGGATGCGTGACAGTCTAAATCCCAACTGTTGGCAAGCGCAGCATCCTCAGCTCTTGCTGCCTTGCACTATTCCCCCTGAAAACGATCGAGCAGGTCTTGGCGCGAGGATTGCAGAATTAACCGGGTGCGATCGCCAGGGGACATCGCCATCAGTTGGGGAATAATGCTGACTAATGCTTGATCGAGGCGATCGAATTTAGCCGTTAGCAGGGCTTCCAGGTCAACCCGTTGTGCCTCTTGCCGACCCTCTTGCCGACCCTCTTGCCGACCTTGTTCTAACGTTTCCTCTAGCCATTGTTCGTAGACAGGGGATAAGTTCATAGCAATCTCCTGCTCAACTCTGTTTAGATTGTGCCGCCTCTGGAGGGTGATCTGCAACTGGACAAGGGCGGCGAGGGCTTGGCGTTGCAGGGGATGGTTCGCCAGGGCCATGAGTTCAGCGATCGCGGTTTTCTGGACAGGGCCACGTCCGAGGAGGCGCAGCCAGAGGGTGTCGGGGTGGGTGGGCAGTTGGTGAATAACGACGATCGCGGTGCGCAACACTGGCGGCAGAAAATAGACGCCCTCTGGCCAGCCCGCTTGGGATTCAGCCCGACAGCTTGTGAGCAGACGTGGGGAAGCAGTGGGAACTAAGATCCAGAGATAGGGGAGGTCAGTATCCAGCAGTTTACGCTTTTGGCGTTTGGCTTCACGGCGTTGGTGGGCCTGGAGCAGTAGCAGTTTATTGAGGCAGGCGCAAATTTCAGCGGCGGGGGCGGGGTTGCGAAAGGCTTCAAGCAGGGC
>NZ_JBRCAD010000053.1:0-7990 GCF_053493415.1 Trichothermofontia sp.
GTCCTACGCCCCCCACTCAAATTGCGATCCAAACCCAAGCCCTCCAGAAATACTTTGGTAGCTTCCACGCTGTCCAGGGCGTCACCCTTAACATTCACTACGGTGAGATCTATGGGTTACTAGGGGCGAACGGGGCCGGAAAAACCACCACGATCAAAATGCTCTGCGGTCTTTTGGAACCCAGTGGTGGTCACATTGCCCTGGCAGGGGAAACCCGCAACCTGCGGAGTCAGAGCCTCCGACGCCGCTTGGGCTATATGAGCCAGAAATTTACCCTCTACGATGACCTGACGATCGCCGAAAATTTGGCCTTCTACTGCGGTGTCTACGGGGTGCCTGCCCAGCAGCGGCGATCGCGCATTGAATGGGTACTGGCCACCTGTGGCCTGGTTGGTAAAGAAAGCCTAATTACGGGGCAACTACCGGGGGGCTGGAAACAGCGGGTTGCCTTTGGCGCATCCGTGATGCACGAACCAGAGATTTTGTTTCTGGATGAACCCACCTCTGGCGTTGATCCCCTCGCCCGCCGTCAGTTTTGGCGCTTAATCGAAGATTTCGCCCGTCGCGGCACAGCAGTACTGGTGACGACCCATTACTTGGAAGAAGCCGAGCATTGTCATCGCATGGGCTTTATGGTGAGCGGTGAAGTGGTCGCGCAGGGAACCCCTAGTGAGATTAAGGCCGCCCAACCGGGGCAATTGATGGAACTGGTGTGCGATCGCCCCCAACGCAGCGCCCAAATCCTCAAGCAACAGTTAGCCCCCTGGCAGGTGTCGATTTTTGGCGATCGCCTGCATGTTGTGCTTGAAGACTGCGATCGCGACCTGCCCCACGTGCGATCGCAATTAGCCCTGAACGAGATTCAAATTCACTCCCTACGCCCCATTCCCTTTTCCCTCGAAGACGCCTTTATTGGCATTGTCCAGCGTACCCAGCACGCTTAGTTATCCCCTTCCATCTCCAGTGCGGGCCGTTCCACCGCGTTAGGCCCATCCGGCATACTGGCTACCACCACCTGATTCCGGCCTAATTCCTTCGCGCGATCGAGGGCCACATCGGCGCGATCGAGTAAATCCTGCAACTGCTTATCCCCATGATAGGCAGCCACCCCCATACTCACCGTGATCCTGACCGCGGTCCCATTATCGGCCTCAATCTGGGTCTTTTCCACCGCCTGTCGCAACCGCTCCGCTAGACGAACGGCCCCCGAAAGCGGTGTTTCTGGCAGAATCAGCAAAAATTCCTCACCCCCCAAGCGCCCAATCAAATCCACATCACGGGCCGATCGCTGGCACGTATCTGCCAACATTCGCAACGTCACATCCCCCGTCGCATGACCATAGGTATCGTTAATGTGCTTGAAATGATCAATATCAATTATGATCACTGAAAGGGACAAGTGATAGCGACGAGTCCGATGGAAAGTCCGCTCCCCTTCCTCTAAAATATAGCGACGGTTGCTAATACCCGTTAGGGCATCGGTAATCGCCTGATAGCGATAGATCTCACCCTTTTTTTGTGCCAATTCATAGAGCTTAGCGTTTTCCAAAATCAAGGGATCAAAGCCAATATCAGCAGGACTATTTTTATCTACAACTTCATACTGGGACTCTGTTATTCTATTCCCTAAGTCAAATAGCTTCCTATGCAAAAGCATTTTTTTGCCATACTTATCGGCAAGATAATACAAACAAAGATTCAACGGACAAGACAAAAATGGATTATCAACAATCTCGAATAACTCTTTATAGGCATTAAAACCATAGAGATTTTTCCAGACGTAGTTTTTTCCCCCTTCAGTCGGTTCAATCGCTAATTCATCCGCAAAGCCATTTTTGACAAATAAATCTGTTAGTCTGTCCAAGTCCTCAATCTGTCCAGTTTCTTCAAACTCAAAACCGTGCTGGTTGAGATATTGAATAATCTCTTGGCCGACATCGCGCAGAATATGGCTCTGGGCAAACACATTGTATTTGGCTAATACCTTGGCAAAAGCGACTAAAAGCGCTTCATACAGAACTTGTCTAAAATCTTCCATACCAATCCTCATACTTATGGGCACTTCGATGAATCCGGGATGGGGGCAGTTAAACGGCTCCAACCGGTGGGATAACGCTGCTTGGGGGCGTAGGATGGGTATTTTTTGAGGTGACCTTATACTTATTCTATGACCGCAATCATTTTATGACCGCAATCACCGATAGGTGTAGTGACTAAGACTTGGATGGACAGTTGGGGATGGACGGTTGGTGTACCATGCTCGTATGGCTACCTCCTTGCCCTGTTCCTATGTCTTACCCCTCAAATGCATTCGCTTTGCTCTAGGCGGGAGAAAGGGCTAGGGGCTGGGGGAAAACGGCCAAACGGAGATGCACCCGGTTAAGCCCCCTCTGGTAGACCAGCCGTCGAGTGTAGTTTTATTGTAAGAGGGAACCTTAAAATTTCTTGCTACCCTCCCCCCTGCGTCGATGAACTTGCCTGTGACTGCTCTGCCTGCCATCCACCGCTTGCGTGTCTTCGTTTACGGCACCCTCAAGCCCGGTGAGGCCAACTACAACTACCTCCAGGGACAGACATTTTCCGTTTCTGATGCGCTGACTAAGGGCTACCTTTACCACCTGCCTACCTTGGGCTATCCGGCTCTGATCCCAGGTGAAGGGACGGTTTATGGGTGCCTGTTGCATTTTATTGACACGGCTGTTCTGGAACATTTGGATGCGCTGGAGGGCTATGTCCCCGATCGCCCGCTCCTAGAAAATGCATACCAACGACAGCAATTAGCCGTCTATGGCCTGGATGGTACCCCTTTGGGACAGGCATGGGGCTATGTGATGACCCCAGCGCAAGTCAAACACCTGGGGGGCATTTTGCTCCCCGCCGGTTGGTGGAGTGGCCGTGAGCTATCCCCGGAGACGCCCCCCCAGTGGCATTAAATCGCGTGGACAGCCACAACGGATAGGCCGCCCTGGTCCTACGCATAGTCTGACAATCTTCGCATACCCGCAACCGCACAGCATATCTAGCCAGAATACCCTAGAGCTAATCGGGGGAAAGGGACCCTGATGCTTCTGGGCACGATCGCTGGCTATACAGTAATTAAGAATAATTATTCTTACTGAAGTCGGCATAGACCGTGCTCAGATTAGGCAAATCAAGGTCCTGTTGGTTTTTTTTGAGAGGAGAACACTATTTAACTTTATCCTTATTGAAAAATAATTGCAATAGCTTGAAATAAATTGCGGTGGGTATCGGGCCAACCCTTGGCCGATGATGAAGCAGGGGGTGGCGCAGCGGAGGATTGTGGATCAATGCAAAAGGGGCGCAAAGCGCCCCGCTGCTGTTGTTTGGTTAGGGTTCTGATGGGCGATCGCCGCGATGTCCGGCGCGCCTCAGTCGCGACTAGGCGTCATCCAGTGCCGCAATACCAGGCAGCACCTTGCCTTCCAGCAACTCCAGGCTGGCCCCACCACCGGTCGAAATGTGGCTCATTTGGGCTGCTAGCCCGACCTTTTCCACCGCTGCTACCGAGTCACCGCCACCAATGATGGTGGTTGCCCCCTGTTGGGTCAGGCCCCCCAGGGTGTGGGCGATCGCTTCGGTCCCAGCCGCAAATTTATCGAACTCAAACACGCCCATCGGCCCGTTCCAGATCACCGACTTACAGTCAGCTAACGCAGCTTGGAAGGTTTTCACCGAATCGGGGCCGATATCGAGGCCCATCCAGCCATCGGGAATCGCGTCAATGCTGACGGTTTGGGCATTGGCATCAGGTGCGAAGTTATCCGCCACGACCACATCCGTGGGGAGTAGCAGGGCAACTCCCCGTTCCTTGGCTTTGGCTTCGAGCGATCGCGCTAGGTCCAGCTTGTCCTCTTCCACCAGGGACTTGCCGACGCTGAGGCCACGGGCTTTGTAAAAAGTGAAGATCATGCCCCCGCCCAGGAGCAGCTTGTCGCACTTCTCCAACAGGGTTTCGATCACGCCGATCTTGCTGGATACCTTGGAACCCCCAATGATTGCTGCTAGGGGCCGTTGGGGATTTTCGATCGCTGCTTGCAGGTATTGCAATTCCTTTTCAACCAGGAGGCCCGCCACGCAGGGACTGAGATAGTGGGTGACCCCTTCCGTCGAAGCATGGGCACGGTGCGCCGCGCCAAAGGCATCGTTCACATAAAGATCGGCGAGGGCGGCCAGTTGCTTGGCAAACTCAGGATCGTTCTTTTCCTCTTCGGCGTGGAAGCGAACATTTTCCAATAGGAGTACCTGACCGTTTTGCATGGCCGCGACCTTAGCCGCCACATCGGGACCAATACAGTCATCGGTTTTGGTCACTGGCTGGCCGAGTAACTCGGAGAGGCGGGCCGCAACGGGCGTTAACCGCATTTTTTCGTTCACCTGCCCCTTGGGCCGCCCAAAGTGGCTGGCCAGGATCACCTTGGCACCCTGGCGGGTGAGGGTTTGGATCGTGGGCAAAGCCGCCCGAATCCGGGTATCATCGGTGATCGTAAGCTGGTCATCAAGGGGCACATTAAAGTCAACCCGCATCAGGACGCGCTTCCCGGCTAAATCTGAGGCGGCTAAACTGGCTACAGTTTTTTTGGGCACAGCGTGACTCTCCTAAACGTCGTCTTTGTGTTTATTGTCCAATAGATCGGCCTCGCGATCGGCATCAGGTTTCGCGACGATCCTGGGACAGGAGGCCACGCAAATGCGAGACTAGGAGAGAGAGGCGTGTCTGGCCGGTTGCAGGAAACGGCATCCCGCTTCTAATCCCACTTCTCAATCGACTGCATCCATTCCGGAGGGGCGTGCGATGTTCAAAACCGTATTATTCCCGATCGACCAAAGTCGTGAGTCCCGCGAAGCGGCAGGGACCGTGGCCGATATTGTTAAGACCTATGGCAGTAAGCTGTTGTTGCTGTCGGTGGTTGAGGAGGCAGGGGCTGAAGCTCCACCCACGGGTGATGAGGTCATGTCTTCACCCGCCGCGATCGCGGCGTTGCTGGAAGAGGCCCAAACCTTTTTCTCCCAGTTGGACATTCAAACCGAAGCCGTGGAGCGACAGGGGCAACCCGCCTTTGTGATTTGCGACGTGGCCGACGAGATGAACGCTGACCTGATTGTCATGGGCTGTCGGGGATTGGGATTGACGGAGGAGGGTGCAGCGGAAAGTGTGACCTATCGGGTGATCAACCTGTCCCCTTGCCCCGTCTTAATCGTTCCCTAAGTACGGCCTAAGCACCGCAGCATTCCGGCTTAACGCGGCGCTTTTACCTGCTGCCAGGGAATACGATAAAGCTGAAGCGGTAGGGTTTTCCCCTTCACAAAGATGGAAGGAATTTTTTCGATCGCGAATTCCAACCCTGCCGCCATGAGGGCATCGTAGGTAGATTGGGAAATCAGGATTTCACCCGCCTTCGCCGCATTGCAAATCCGGCTGGCAACATTCATCGTATCCCCGATATGGGCATACTGAATCAACTGGGGCGAACCAATATTCCCGGCAGCGGCGGGTCCCGTATTCAACCCAATGTGGATTTGCATTTGCAAGTTACGCTTTTGCAGCCATTGCTGGTTCAGACGGGTCATGGCCCACTGCATCTCGATCGCGGACCAAACCGCCCGTTGCACATCATCCTCATGGGGATAGGGCGATCCCCAAACCGCTAGCAGGGCATCTGCAATATATTTTTCCAGGGTGCCTTCATAGCGAAAGACAATATCTTCCACCATGACCTTGAAATACTCATTCAACATCTCTAGAACCTGGTGTGGTTCCATTGTTGAAGACATTTCCGTATAGCCACTAATGTCGGAAAAGAGGGCCGTCACCTTGGTTTCAATCACAGGTAGATCGCCTTTTTCCTCAATAATCCGTTTGCTGACAGCTTGGGGAAAAAATCGCTCTAATTTTGCCCGTTTGATGGCCTCCGCCTCCATCTTCTGGTAGAGGTGAGCATTGTCGATCGCGATCGCGGCTTGGTTGGCGAGGGCCGTCAAAAACTCTAGATCCTCTCCCGAATACACATCGGTGATGGATAAATTGTCCACGTAGAGAACTCCCAGGGTGCGATCGCGCGGCTTAAGAGGTGTGCACATGGAGGCATGGATCGATTGATTTAGGACCGAAAAGGAATCTAGAAAACGCTCATCAGTAGTGGCATCCGATGTGAGAATAGCATCGCCCTTTTCACAGACCATTTCCACAATTTGGCGACTATAAAACTGATCCTCCTGCGGCACACTGGGACGTACCTTAACCGCTTTTTCTTCTAGAATACCCGTATCGTGATTGACTAATAGGATAACAGCGCGATCGATCTCCATGATTTGGAAGAGTAAATCAAGGATTTTATCCAGGAGGTGTTCAAACGTATCGGGACTCGACAGTTGTTTACTCACCTCTAACAGGATTTTGAGCTTATCAACCGCTTGTTGCGATTGATCCTGTTGGCGGAGCCGCAGGATCGATCCCTGATAGTCAAAAATGCCGGAATGGACAAGATCACCCATTGTAAAACGGGTTTCGTCCGGCGAAATTTGATGCAGAATCGAAATATCAGGATGGTGATCAAAGCGAAATACTTCACTGCCGCAGTGGATCACATCTCCCGCTTGGAGTTCTGTCTGGGTGATTTTGGTGTCGTTCACGTAGGTGCCATTACTACTGTGACGATCGGTAATGACGACCCGTTCATCATTAATAATAATTCCCGCATGGTGACGCGACATCCCCCGCGCATCATTGGGTAGCACGATGCTATTGTCTTGCTCTCGGCCAATCGTATTAAAGCCAAAGCGCAAGACGTAGGTTTTCTCCTGGGGGGTTCCAGGGTTATGAATCAACAGGTAGGGCATCAGTTCCCCTCAGACATCCAAAAATTATGGCACTCACAAGTTCAGGCACCCTGGGCTTTATTCAGGCTAGCAGTTTCTTTGGCCAACCAGTTCCGACATAGGTGGCCCGATCGGATCTAGATTTTTCTGTTCTAACACGCCCTCAAGCTGGAGATCCGTCCAAAGTCCACCCTCGGCTCGGATTTTTCCCGTCTGGACACCGAGCTAGCGCGGACGCCGCTGTTTCATTTGCTGTCGGAGTTGTTTGGCATCGCCGTAATCAGGCTTGAGGACGATCGCCCGCTCGACGGATTCCAGGGCCTCGCGGTGCCGACCGACGCCCCAGAGGGCTGCCCCCCGGTTATTCCACGCTTCGGCTAGGTCGGGATCAAGGGCGAGCGCCTGCTCGAAGGCAGCTACGGCTTCCCCTGGTCGTCCCAGGGCCAATAGGGCGGTCCCCTGGTTATTCCAAGCAGCGGCCAACCCAGGGTCCTGTTGCGTTGCCTGTTGATAAAGCGCCAGGGCTGCTGCGGGTTGTTGCTGTTGCTCCAGGCTATAGCCCTTGCTCCAAAGGGCTTCTGGGTAGTCCGGACGTAGGGCTAGGGCACGATCGCAGGCGGCCAGGGCCTTGCTAAACTGCCCCAGGCGGTTCAGGCTATAACAACGTCCCCAGTGGGCAGTGGCATTATCCGGGGCCAGCTCCAGGGCACGATCGTAGAGAGGCAGGGCTGCGGCCACATCCCCCGCCTGTCGGAGGGGTTCTGCCTGGGCCAACAGGGGGCCAACCAGATCGGCGGCGGGGGCAGGCGGAACCGCAGCAGGTGAGGGGGCTACCGGGTTGGTAGCGGTGGGCGTTGTCGCCCCTGGAGGCTCGGTTGGGGACGGGGCCGTTGCCGGGGTGGGTGTCGGCGATCGCAGCAGACGTCCCACTCCCACCAGGACGAGCGTTGCCATCACAATCCCACCCCCAACCCCAGCCATTACATAGCGTCGCGATCGCGGGTTCTCCTGGGGGGGAGCAACGACCACGGTGGGAGCAGCTTGGGCCTGGGCAACGGGCGCGGCAGGGGAACCAGCGGCTAGCCCCGGTATCGCCAGGGTGGGATCGGTCACGGGCAGCGGGGTACGGCTTGCCGGGGACAAGAGTTGGGTG
>NZ_JBRCAD010000054.1:0-8642 GCF_053493415.1 Trichothermofontia sp.
CGCTGAATATGCACGAGATGACGGGGATGGCACCGCCGGCCCCTCGCTTCACGGAACACCCTGATCCCAGTCGTCAGGTGCGGCTGCGTCCGGAGCGATCGCGGGACTTGGGGGGACTGTGGCTAGCGGTGATGATTCTCATCATTATTGTGACGGCCTTCAGCGCTGGCTTTTTCATCATGCGCCCCTTCTTGAACTCGGATCAGTGATGCCCAGTCTAAGGACTCGGGAGCGCTCAGCCCTGCACGCTTGGGTGGCCCTTGTGGCCACGGCCAACCGAGGGCAATCGGGTGCGATCGCCCACTAGTTGCCTAAGCGGATAGCTAGAAAATAGTAGTCTCTGTTACACAATGATCCTGGGTGTCGATGTTAGGAGTTGGGAGTTGTCACGAGCTATCCCTGAGGAGCTGGACGGTTGAAAAAAGTAGAAGCGATCATTCGTCCCTTCAAGCTGGACGAAGTCAAAATTGCCCTGGTCAACGCTGGCATCGTGGGTATGACGGTTTCCGAAGTCCGTGGTTTTGGTCGCCAGAAGGGCCAAACGGAACGATATCGAGGGTCCGAATATACGGTTGAGTTTTTGCAAAAGCTCAAGGTTGAGATCGTGGTGGAGGACGAACAAGTCGAAATGGTTATTGAAAAGATCATTTCCGCTGCCCGTACCGGTGAAATTGGGGACGGTAAGATTTTCATTACCCCCGTGGAAGAGGTGGTTCGGATTCGGACCGGCGAAAAGAATCTCGAAGCCGTTTAAGAATTTAGGGGGGTCTACAGCCGTTCCCTGCCTAAGGAAGTACTGTCAAACCTTGTAAACAAGGGGCTTAAGCCCCTTGGCTGTACCTCGCCAAGTATGGAGATGCTGTACCTTAGGACCGATCACCAGCTAGGGTAGTCCCCATCAAAGTTTCGCAACGTGGGTAGTCATCACTTTAGTCATTGCAGACGAGAGCCAGCCCTGCAAACGTTGCACCCTAGATTAGGCACTGCCCTAGTTGGACTGTCCTAGTTGGACTGTCCTAGTTGCAGTGTCCAAACGTCTAACCCTCTCATCTGGCCACTATGATTACGGCTGCTTAAGGCTGAGCCAACCCAACCCAATGCTCATTTCCGAGTGTTGGGTTTCCCTATGTTGCCGGAATATCAGCCCCCTGCATTAAGCAGCCGGCGTGGGTACACGGATTGGGCCAACAAACTTAGCGTGCAGACCGCAAGATCTGGGCCAGTTGTTCTGGGGACAAGGATCGGATCAGCGACAACCGGAAGGGATCACGGCTGATGGCGTTGATATAGCCCGATCGTAGGTAGGTCTGAAATTCCGGCTGCTGCTTGAGATAGGTGGTGGCAGCGGCTACCAACAGGGTCCTCAGATTACCTTGGAACCAAGCGTGGGAAGCCTCAAAGGCGGCCCCGGTGTCCACTGTTGAGAAAAATAATTGATCCGCCAACTGGGTCAGGTCACTGGTATGGGATACCCCCCCAGCGATCACCAGATAGCGATCGGGAGTTGTTAACCAGCTAAAGGTTTCGGCCTGCTGGGGGATAACGGGAGCCGCTACATCAACGGCTCCACCCATCATCAAGGTAGGGACTTGAATCCGGCCCATGCCCGTCTTGCCAAACAGGTTACTAACGGGCGCAAAAGCCATAATTAATTTGATCCGATCGTCCTTGACCCCTTGCTCCGCCAGTTGGTGTACCACCAGGGGAGAGTTCTGAAGTTCCAGGGCACGACATTCGAGCAACAGGGCCAAATCGGTCACCCCGATCGTCGTCGGTTGGCAGCGGTTCGCCAAATAGTCAAAGTCGATGGTGGCTCCCCCCAGGGCTAGGGCCGTATAGCCCCCAAAGGAGTGTCCGGCCACAGCCACCCGTTGTAGGTTCAAACGCCCCCCCAGTTCAGCCCGATTGTAACGCTCCAATTGATCCAGGAGGAAACTAACATCCAGGGGACGATCGAGAAATTCACTCACTAGGAAAATTTCCCGCGCCTTCCAGGCCATGACTGCCTGCTTTTGGGCCTCATTGCTGCCAATATGTTCGGGTAGGGCGACCGCAAACCCATAGGACGCCAAATGCTGGGCAAATTCACGAAAATAGGTGCGACTAGACCCCAAACCGTGGGAAATGATCACCACCGGGACCGCCGTTAACTGGCTCAGGGTTTGGGGCAAATATAAATCAGCGGGATAGGTCCGTTGGCGGCGGGTGTCCTCTAGTTGCAGCGGTTGCAAGACCACGGGATAGGGGCCAGGTTGGCGCAAATCCACAAGGCTATCGAAGGGGAGCGAGGCTTCGGCGGCAGCAGCGGCGGCTGACATCTGCTGAGTGGCGGCGACAAAAGCTTCGGTTTGACGCACGAACCGGGCACTTTGTCGATAAATCGTCAGAACACGGTTGACATCCAAGCGCACGGTCGAGGTTGGGAAATGGCGCAAAAAGCTTAGTAAGGAGATCCCCTCCGGTGCCGCTGCGGCCAAAACCAACGCCGATCGGATGGCCTGGGCACCATTAAGACCTGCACTGGTCTGCACAATTCGCCCGGTTCGTTGGAGCATCATCTCCCCCATCGGGTCCTGGAGCAGTTGCGAGAGCACGCTGGCACTGATCGGCTTATGTTGACCCAGGGCTTGGCGTAGCTCCTCCCGCGCCTCCGGCTTGAGGAACCGCATAAAGGGGCGTAGGGCGGCATCCACCGTGCCTTCCTTAACAAACGCTTCCAGAGAACTGATGGGGATAGCTTGGGCTAAGGGGCCAAAGGTGACGTTAACCTGTTCTGCTGCCCGTGCTGGCAGGGCCGTGAGCAGACTCGCCAGTAGGCCGATCGCAACCTGAGGCCACGATCGCAGCGTTTTGGCAGCACGTAGCAGGCGGGCCAGATCCAGCACCGAGGGAGCAGGGGGGCACCCATCGGCGCTCGCGTCCTGGGGGGGCATAGCATACGGGGACAGGGGCTGTTGATGGGAGAGGGGAAGCAGCATCATGGGCAATCCGTATTCGCTGATCGGGATAGGTGAGCTTGACGAAACCAAGGGGGATAACGCCACCCCCCGTACCCAGTTGGAGAATGGCTGGTAGAGAGCCGAACTGTTGATCACCCACGGGACAGCCTCGCAGCAGGCACGCCCCATATTATCGCTGGGAGTTCCGGAATTATGGCTGGAATTTAAGGATACCGCCTGGGCGCTCCCAGCCTGCTGTTCCATTGCCTTTCCCTTACAAAAGGGCGAGCGGCCAAATAAAAAGGCCAGTATGCGACTGACCTTCCCACAAACTCAATTCTAAAATCGTCGTACTCCGCGTCCCCAGGCCATTAGTAGCCATAGGCACGAAAAAATTCTCCCAGCACTCATCCCCACGATGGGCGCTCGGGATTTCCCTGCATTGGGGTTTATACGCTCTATTGTAATGAAAGGCACAGACATTCTGTCATAAAACTTTACGTTGCATTGAGCATCTAGAGATAACCGTTGCTGATGAGTAGGGCCTACTGCGGCTTAGACAGGGGCCAATTACCGTGGGGTAGGCATTCTGCTAGATTGAATTTTAGATTTTAGATTTTAGATTTTAGATTTTCTGGATGTTGTGGGGTAGGCGTCTCGCCTGCCAGGATGGGGTGGGGTAGGCATCCTAAACAGCATGGCCATCGAGATCCGCTCCAGCAGTTGACCTAAGGCGATCGCCCCTGCGGCACATAACTCACTCCGATCGGTCGTGGGCTTGGCGTAAAATCAGACTCAGCACCATCACACAGAGGACTGTGAACGTCAGCACCTAGTCACACAAGCGGTAGGATTGACCCGTAACAGTTGTCAGCGGCGGCAGCGTAGCGGGTTAGAGCAGGTCTCGCAATCCTGTTCCAGTTCTGGGTCGGGGGCGCGGGTGGCGTAGCCAAGCGCCGGAAGTCGAGGTGACCACGTAGTTTAGGTGGGAGGTTTGCTCATAACACCTAACTCGAACTCCTGCTCCAGCCTAACCGCTGGCTTCCCAACGGGCTGTCTGGCTGCCCCCCGACGTGACTTTTGTGCCCATTAACTTGACACCAATGGGAGGATGTCTATCCCACAATATCCTGGCAGGCGAGACGCCTACCCCACAACATCCAGAAAATCTAAAATCTAAAATCTAAAATTCAATCTGGCAGAATGCCTACCTCACCAATACTGTGTGATCCGATGAGAGTAAACCATGCCTGTTAGCCCTGAACTTGCTTCGTCGTTGCCGAAGATCGCAGCATCCTCCCCTGGGGCAGATCCCCCCCTAGAAACACCGATATCGACCCTGGTCTTAGATGTGGAGGGAATGCGCTGTGCGGGGTGTGTCCAGGCGGTGGAGCGGCGCTTGCGGCAGCAGCCAGGGGTCATCTCGGCGGCAGTGAACCTGATCACGCAGATGGCGACGGTTACCTATCACCCAGACACCACGACCGCAGAAACCCTCGCAGCCCAGTTAACCCAAATGGGTTTTCCCAGTCAACCGCGATATGCCAAGGGCGTCGCGCAGCTATCGGGGGCCGCCCTTCCCCAAGCAACGGCCCTAGCCAACCTGGAAACGGCACAACAACAGGCATTACGGGCACAACTCTCCCAACTGCTGCTGGCGGTCGGGTTATTGGTGTTGTCGGCGATCGGGCATTTAGCCCATATTCTGGCCATCAACCTCCCTGGGTTTGCCAATATTTGGTTCCATGCGGGACTGGCGACCTTAGCCTTACTGGGACCGGGCCGAGCAATCCTGCGGGATGGTGCTCAGGGGTTACGCCACGGGATTCCCAATATGAACACGCTGGTGGGCTTGGGGATGCTCAGTGCTTACCTTGCCAGTGGCGTGGCGTTGCTGGTTCCCACCTTAGGTTGGGAGTGTTTTTTCGATGAACCGGTCATGTTGGTCGGGTTTATCCTCCTGGGCCGGACGCTGGAACACCGAGCACGGAACCGGGCCTCGGCCTCGCTGCGACACTTGATGGCTCTCCAACCCGCGATCGCTCGCCTTGTGACTGTTCGCGCTGCCTCTGGACCGGAGTATCCCCCTTCCCAGCCCACCGATAGCCTGCCCACCCAGCACGTGGAAATTGCGACGGAAGCGGTTCGGGTTGGCGATTGGTTGTACGTGCTCCCAGGGGAAAAAATCCCGGTGGATGGGGTTGTCACGATCGGGCAAACCCGTGTCGATGAATCAATGCTGACCGGGGAAGCGATGCCAGTCGTGAAGCAAGTCGGGGATAGGGTGATCGCAGGTACCCTCAACCAATCAGGCGCGATCGCCCTGGAAGCCAGCCATACGGGACAGGACACCACCCTGGCCCAAATTATTGCCCTCGTCGAAGCAGCTCAAACCCGCAAAGCGCCGATCCAACGGTTGGCCGATCAGGTAGCCGGCTATTTTACCTATGGCGTCATGGCGATCGCCCTGCTTACCTTCCTGTTCTGGTATGGGCTGGGGACCCATCTCTTCCCAACACTCCTCATGCCGCCAACCCACTGGATGAGCCACGGCCACTGGACAATGGCAGCAGATGCCATGATGCCGACCTCGCCGCTGTTATTGAGCTTGAAACTAGCGATCGCCGTGTTGGTCGTTGCCTGCCCCTGTGCCCTGGGCCTAGCCACACCCACCGCGATCCTGGTGGGGACAGGACTGGGGGCCGAGCGGGGCCTCTTGATCCGGGGCGGCGATGTCCTCGAACAGGTACACCGGATTAACACGCTTGTTTTTGACAAAACCGGGACCCTCACCACTGGTACCCCGCAAGTCACGGACTGTGTACTGCTGAGCCAGACAGCTCATGCAGCGTGGGGTGGACATCCTGCCTGCGCTGGCCAGAACGGAACCGCAGCGGGGGAGGCCGCTGCAAGCACGACAGTCGAGGCGGCTATCCCCCCAGATATTTATCCGGTTTGTCCGGATGATCTGCTCCAGTTGGCGGCAACGGTTGAGCAGGGCACCGATCATCCCATTGCAACCGCCATCCTGGCAGCGGCGACGGCCCATCACTTGCCACTACGGCCAGCCCAATCTGTACAAACGGAAGCAGGATGTGGCGTCACCGCGAGCGTAGCGGGGCAGCGGGTGAGCGTCGGTCGGGCACTCTGGCTACAACAGCACGGGGTGGCGATCGACCCCAGCCAGCCGCCCGGTTGTGAGCTAGAAGCCCAAGGGAAAACCCTGGTCTATGTGGCGATTAACACCCAACTGGTGGGCCTACTGGCCATTACTGACACCCTGCGTGAGGAGGCAGCCGAGACGATAGCCCAACTGCAAGGCATGGGATTACGGGTGATGCTGATGACGGGCGATCGCCCTGCCGTTGCCGCTGCGATCGCCCAACAGCTTCAGCTTGATCCCAGCCATGTCCTAGCGGAGGTCGATCCGGCTGGCAAAGCTGCCGTGATTCAAGCTCTGCAAAACCAGGGGCAACGGGTCGCAATGGTCGGGGATGGGATTAATGATGCACCGGCCCTTGCCCAAGCCGAAGTCGGGATTGCCCTGCGCTCGGGGACGCAGATCGCCGCTGAAGCGGCCCAAATTGTGCTGATGGGCGATCGTCTCAGGGACGTACTGGCCGCGATCGCCCTGAGTCGAGCCACGTTTCGCAAAATTCAGCAAAACCTCTTCTGGGCCTTCGCCTATAACCTGGTGGCAATTCCGGCAGCGGCGGGGGTCTTCCTCCCCGGCTGGGGGCTGCTCCTCAGTCCGGCAATGGCAGGGGCACTCATGGCCTGTAGCTCAGTGACGGTGGTGGTCAATGCCCTACTGCTGCGATCACACGGAGAAACGCGGGGACCGCGATCCCCTAAGAACGAACCAAGCCTAGCCCCATCACACATTTGCTAGACTAGCCGCCGCCGATACGATCGCTCACTACGCGCAGAAATATGGCCCAAGGCATCCAAAAGATGCCTCAATATGCCTAAAGCCGCTGCCGATTACTCCCATGCGTAACCCTTAGCAGCGGCCTCAGTGGCGAATGAATTTGGATGCTGCCAGCTTGAGGGTAGAGTTCTCGATCATGATCACATCCCGTCGTATATCTTCACGGACTCACCAGCCAGTATGGTCTCTGCTTCTGCCTAAACACTAATGTAGCTGTATACTGGTGAAGTGATTTCCAGTCACCGCAGCGCCCCGACGTAATTAAATGACCTTAGACGCGAAACAACACCTATTAATTGTAGAAGATGACAAGGGTCGGCGTGAGTTTGTGTTAAACGCCTCTCTTTACTCGATCGGGCGCGATCCTCGCTGCGACATTCGTTTGGCTTCCCAGTTTGTGTCACGACGCCATGCCACGCTGGTCCAGCTTCCCCAGGAGGATGGCACGTTCTACTATCGGGTGGTGGATGGCAACCTCAAGGGTAAGCCCAGTGCCAATGGTTTGCTGATCAATGGGCGCAAACTCCAAGCCCATGACCTGCAAAATGCCGATGAAATCGTCTTTGGGCCGCAAGTTCGAGCAATCTACTATTTACTCAACCGTGATGAAGGGACACCCGTTCCCCCGGACGAATTCGACATTACCTTGATCAGCCCCAACATGGTGGGCCGCCCGGAGGAACCCGCCTCCTAGTCTCGGTCTTTTTGCACCAGCTATGAAACAGCCATTAAACAACCATTAATGGTGCCAATAATCCATACAGCACGTCCATACTGGGTGAGGTACAGACAAGGCTTGACCGTACTTCATGAGAGGGGGAAGGGCTGTAACAGCCGTTGGCCTGACGATCGTTCATCGTGCGATGCGGGTAAGCCGATCGGCAGGTTGCTGGCCACCGACAACCTCCAGGTTGATGGGGATGGCCACTCGTTATTTATGGTGAGGCGTTTTGGTTTCTAAGGGGGGGACGGGATCGTAGCCACCGGGATGGAGCGGATGGCAGCGCAGCAGGCGACGCAGGGCTAGCCAACTCCCCCGGATGGGGCCAAAGCGCTCGATCGCCGCGATCGCGTACTGGGAGCAAGTCGGCTGAAAGCGGCAGACGGGGGGGAACAGCGGTGAAATAAAGGTGCGATAGAAACGAATCAGCAGAATTAATAGAAACTTCATGGCATTGCCTTGAACCCAAGACCATCATGCGCGGTCGGGTGCCCCGGCGGCAACTGTTCACGCATGGCAAAGCTGTCCTGATCGGGTAACGTTTGTCCCTGATGGCCTTTCGTCAAATTCTGATAAATCTCTTAGAATCGGGGCGGTTCACCGGGGGGCAAAAGGATGCCACAGCCAAGGTTTGCATCACTTCAGTTAGCAGCACTCTGGGGCATCCTGGGCTGGGCTGGGCTGGCCGCGCTTCTCCCTTGGGGACGCGACGCGATCGCGGAGGTGGGCCAGGCGCAGGAGATGGGCAATCCCGCATGGGTGCCGACGGCTAGTCCGATGACGCCGCTGGCTGATCCGGGTGGCGGGGTTATTGTTCCCACGGTGCCAACCTTCAATAATGGCCAGCCCCCTTCTGTCCTACCAGCGCCGATGGGGGATGGGGTGAGTGTGCCGCCAACGGCCTCGGATTGGTTGGCCCCAACACCGCTCCCTGGACCGGGGGGTAACCCGATCGCGGCCCCCGCTGTGCCCGCGCCAGCCTCAGCAGCCCATTCAGAGGCCCCTTGCCAACTGGCCCCTGGGCAGGCGGTATCCGTGTGCCCCCCCCTAG